>CALDCO010000173.1 GCA_937937185.1 uncultured Flavobacteriaceae bacterium | reverse complement strand
ATGATTTTCTGCTGTCTATGGAATAAAATATTCATATTACACCTCACATTTAACCATAACACTACTTTCTAAATCACAGGTTTAAACTTGCCTTTAATATAAAAGCAGTTGTGTAATGAGTTTTAACTTATGTTAGTGATCTAATTGATTTGACTAATCGGTATCATGAAAAAAATTAGTTTAAACATCGTCTTGATTGTGACTGTTTTTCTCTTAAACATTAACCCTACTTGCGCTGATAATTTTATCGAAGTGATTCATACTCAGTCAACAGAAAATGTTATCATAGTAACAGAATATGTTTCAAAACGAAAATTAACGATAGATGCCAAAACCAAAACGATTAACATCCCTAAAGGATTTAAATTAAATTTTGAAACCCAAAGCAATGCAAAAAATACCTGTTTCTGGAGTTTTGGAGAAAAAATCAAGCGACAAGGGAGGCAAGTTAGCCATCAATTCAATACAACAGGTAAACATTTAGTTGTATTAAAAACGCTAAATGCATTTAATGAGACCAGTTTCTCCCAATTAACAATAGCGGTAAGCGACCCTCCTGAAAGTAGTCCTAATAAAATATTACCGCCAATCCTATCGATAAATGATCTTGCAAATAAAGAATCGATGTTTAGCTTAGAACAATTGGTTAGTGAGGTCTTAATTGAGGGCGAATGTTCAACAGTTGGTAATTTTTCAGTTCAAGTTTTTGGAAATCCAACAGAGACAACGACAAAAAATTATGGCTATTTTAAAAAAGAAGCGTCTAGTGATTTCCCTTTTGAAGACGGCATAGTCATTACTACTGGAAATGCTTTTAATGCAGGAAATACTTTTGCAGATCCTAATCGAATATACCCTACCATAGAAAACAATTTACCCGGAGATGCAGATATTGAAGTTGCTTTGGGCATCACAGAAACATTTGATTCGAGTTTTGTTAAATTTGACTTCATTCCATTATCTGAAACTATTAGTTTTAGATTTATTATGGCTTCCGAGGAGTATATTCCACAATTTGAATGTGACTTTTCTGATGGGTTTGCCTTTTTATTAAGAGAAGTTGGAACCGCAAATTTTTCAAATTTGGCTGTTTTACCAGATGGAACTCCGGTTAGGGTAACCAATATTAATGATAATGCCACTTGTGGTATTAATCAAGGTTTTTTTGAAGGTTACGTCGTTGGAGATACAAATTATAGTGGTAGAACTAAAGTACTTACCGCAACTTCTGCTGTAACTCCAGGAGCCACTTACGAGCTAAAATTAGTCGTTGCCGATGCCTTAGATGCAAGATTAGATTCAGCCATTTTTTTAGAAGGAGGAAGTTTTAATTTAGGAGGAGGTTTGGGTGATGATATTACAATCGCTAATGGAAAAGCAGGCTGTGAAGATATTCCGGTGATTATTAAATCAAATTCGTTGGGAGCAATACACACCTGGTATCGTGATGGCGTAGAAATTCCAGGAGCAGGTACTGGCAATGAATTAACGGTAACCCAAGCGGGTACCTATTCAGTAAACATAAATTTTGGTGGGACTGATTGTGTTTCAGAAGATTCATTAATTGTTGAGTTTATTCCCAACGACGATGCAACTTTTGTAATGACTCCAAATTGTAATGGTGGTGGAACCGCCACTATTTTAGGAACAGTAGGCGGTGTTTTTTCATTTGATCCTGCACCCACCGATGGGGCAACAATAGACCCCGTTACAGGAACGGTTAAAGATGGCGTCTTGGGAACAACTTATACTATTAAGTACCAAACAATGGGGAAATGTCCAGATACTTCAAGCCTGCTTTTTACACCTTCTAATACGGGAGATGCTACTTTTACTATGACTCCAGATTGCGATAGCGCCACAGCAACTATAACAGGAACACTAGGTGGGGTATTTAGTTTTAATCCAGTGCCTACAGATGGCGCTGTAATCGACCCCGATACCGGAGAAATTTCCAATGGTGTCCCAGAAACAACCTATGCTGTAGAATATACCACAGCAGGTGCTTGTTCGAATTCTTCCACTCAAACCGTAACACTCTTAAAAAAAGAGGAGGCCACTTTTAATATGACTCCTACTTGCGATGGGGCCACAGCAATAATTACAGGCACTACTGGCGGTATTTTTAGTTTCAATCCTGCTCCTACAGATAACGCAATTATCGATCCTGCCACTGGAGAAATTAATAATGGAACATCGGGTGTTACATACAGTGTTGAATACACCACACAAGGCACCTGCCAAGACCGTTCCATAGTTTTGGTAGAAACACTACCGCCTGGCAACGCCTTATTCACAATAATGAGTACCTGCGATGGTGGAGAAATAACTATTTCTGGTGATCCCGGGGGTGTATTTAGCTTCGACCCTATTCCTACAGATGGGGCAGTTATAGACCCTGTTACAGGCCTTGTAACTAATGGCACTACAGGGGCTACATATACCATAGCCTATACCGTAACAAACTGTTTTGCGGTTCATTATGAAAATCTTACTATTTTAAGTCAGCCACCTCTTGATGAGCCCGAGCCGCTAACCACCTGTGATGATGAGCGTACGATTGGAGCATTTGCTTTTTTTGATTTGGAATCTAAAAATGAAGAGATTTTAGAAGCCACTAATTATGATAGTGTCTCCTACCATGACACTCAGATTCAAGCCGATAATGGCACAAATCCGCTTATTAGCCCTTACTTCTCGGCTTCTAGAATAGTATATGTGAGAGCTCAAGACTTAACATGCTATAGCACAACTACTTTAGAACTAGAAGTAGTAGAGCTTCCAAAGATAATTTCGCATACTTATGCCTTGTGTGATGATGCTATTGAATTGGACGATGATGCCAGTAATGATCGCACACTATTTAATCTAAATAGCCAAAATGCTATTTTACTTAATGGGCAAGAACCTAATTTGCATAAGGTAAGCTACCACCTTAACCAAGCCGATGCTGATTCTGGCTCAAATTCTATAGATGCGCCATATGAGAATATCATTAATCCTCAAACCATTTATGTAAGAATTGAAAACAAGGACACTTTATGTTTTAGCACAGGCGAAATGGTTCTACAAGTTAACCCGTTACCAAAAATTGAGCTTCAAGACAAATACCTTTTATGTTTAGATAATGAGGGCATGGTTATCTTACCAACTCCCGTTATAGACACAGGATTAAGTGCTGCCAATTATGCTTTTCAATGGTTTTTAAATGGTGAACTAATTACTACAGAAACCAATGGCTCAATTTCTGTAACACAATCAGGAAATTATAGTGTTACTGCTACAAATATAATGACAGGTTGTAGTGCTAGTGAGCAAACCATTGTTATTGAAAGTGCGCCTCCCACTATAGAAGCTAAACAAATTTCAATCACTTTTGTTGAAGACAATACCATATTAGCGACGGCCTCTAATTCGGGTGCGATGAATGCTTTATTTGAATTTAAAATAGATAACGGCCCGTGGGTTGTAAATGTCCCAAATAACAATACTTACACCTTTAAAAACGTATCGGCAGGACTACATACCGTTACCGCTAGGGATCTTAGTGGCTGCGGTGAAGCAAGCACTACTATAATGGTATTAGACTTTATTCCTTATTTTACACCTAACGGCGATGGTTTTCATGATACTTGGAACATTATTGGTTTAGAAAACCAACCCGATGCTAAACTGTATATTTTTGATCGCTATGGCAAATTATTAAAACAGCTTAGTCCTTCGGGTAAAGGTTGGGATGGTAGCTATAATAACAATATAATGCCTACTAGCGACTATTGGTTTACTTTACAATACAGAGACCCAAACACCAATAAAACCGATCTCTTTAAATCTCATTTTACTTTAAAACGATAATACTCCTATTAATAGAATGTAATTTACTAGACTTATTTTTCCAACCTAATATAACTGTCTGGATGAAGCTATGCGACATTGTATAAAATAAATACATTATAGCTATATCAATATAAAATATCAACATATTTATAGTACTTGAAGTAATTAATACTGAAACACAAATCATAACGAAAAACATAGTAATGTGTTATTTCTCTTCACAAGTATTTTTATCAAACCTTAAAAATTTGTACATTTCAAAACATTACTAAAGCATTAAAAATGAAATCAATATTCTCTCCCGAAACGCATCAAGAAGTTCTTAATCGTATTGAAAATCTTAACGACAACTCGCAACCCATTTGGGGAAAAATGACTGTAGGACAAATGGCATGTCATTGTCAAACACCCCTAAATGTTATCCTCGAAAAAGAAGATTATGGGTTAAAACCCAATTGGATTGTAAACCTACTATTTAAAAAATCGATGTATAACGATAAATCTTGGTCTAAAAATATGCCCACGCCGAAACGTTTTAAAGTCACCGATCCAAAAGATTTTAATCAAGAGAAGCAACAGTTAGTCAACTTAATTAACGAACTTCATACCCATAAGGATAAAACTAATTGGCAACCGCACCCTGCTTTTGGGGCTTTTACTAAAGACCAATGGGGGCAAATGCAATACAAACACTTAAATCATCATTTATCGCAATTTGGAGTTTAGTGCAATTAGCAATTAGCAATTAGCAATTAGCAATTAGCAATTAGCAATTAGCAATTAGCAATTAGCAAAATTAAAAATTTAACTTAAAATCATAAAATTCCTTCATTTTAGGGAATCACTACTTTGAAATATCCTCCTAAACATCACCAAGACCATACTATTAATCACCTCATTAATGTTATTAAAGCCTATCCGCTAGCAACGCTTATTTCTGTTAAAGATAACTTGCCACTTATTACTCATTTACCATTAATTTATAACGAAAATAACAAGCTTATTGGTCATATTGATAAGTATAACCCGCAAGCAGAATTACTTAATAGCCATCAAAACGTGACTATTATTTTTGGAGGGCCGCAATGTTATATTTCCCCAAGTATTTATAGTACAACACAACTCCCCACTTGGAATTATATAAAAGTGCATTTAAAAGGGACTGTTACTGCTATTGAAGACCTTGAAACCATAAAACAGAGTATGGTTAAAATGACCGATTTTTTAGAACAGCCCGAAAATAAGTATCAGCTAGCGTTAGATAATCCCAGAATGGATGGCTTGATATACTACATAAAAGGCTTTGAAATAGACATTACGCATTGGGAAGGTAAATTTAAACTCTCTCAAGACAAAAAACCTCGCGATATGGCTAGTGCTAAAGAGGAATTAATACGTGCAAATCAAAAAAACATAAAGGCCTTTTTAGACAGCGTTTTTTAGTTGAGCACTCGTTTAAATTCTTTTAAATCCAGACCGTATCTATTCTATAAAATATAGGAAACCATCTCAATCGCATCAATAGCCAATTTAAACTCTTCCCAATCTATTAGTCCATCGCCGTCTTTATCATAGCCTTCTACTAATTTTGAAGAGACCAATCCTCTAATAAATCCGTTGATTTCTGCTTCTTTTAGTAGTCTTACGATTTCCTTTTTGGTAAGTTTTCCTCCTCGCTACCGTTCGTTCAATGTCATTAAGTTAAGAGTTTTTGAGTTGCATATTGTCTGGTCGAGCGCAGTCGAGACCTTGTTAAACAATTAAATGATGAGTTCTTTCCCCCCTCGCTACCGCTCGTTTGCAACGAATGGCGGTAAGAGTAAGAACATAACTTTCATTATAAATAATAAAAAAGCTTCTATATTACTATATGTAAAAGCTTTTCTTTTTCAATTTGTTACGCAAACTTACTCTGTACTGCACTCGTCAAAGACG
>CALDCO010000172.1 GCA_937937185.1 uncultured Flavobacteriaceae bacterium | reverse complement strand
CTAATGATGTAGAACTCGTTTTTCCTGTGCATTTAAACCCTAATGTTCAAGAAGTGGTTTATAAAAGGCTTTCGAATCTACCCAATGTACATTTAATTGAACCTTTAGATTATCCAACATTTATTTGGATTATGAAAAAATCACATCTTATAATTTCAGATTCTGGAGGTGTACAGGAAGAAGCACCAACTTTTGGAGTACCAGTATTGGTAACAAGAACAGTAACAGAAAGGCAAGAAGGAGTTACTGCAGGTTGTTCCTTTTTGGTTGGAACAGATCAAGTAATGATCCTAGAGAAAGCAAAAGAAATTTTATCTGGTTCTATAAAAAATAATGGTATAGCAAATCCTTATGGTGAAGGTAATGCTTCAAAAAAAATAGTTGATTTTTTTAAAAATAAAGAACACAGATAGTGGATACAAAAGAGATCATACTAAAAGCTGAAAATATTTCTAAACAATACCGCTTAGGTTTAGTTGGAACAGGTACTATTTCTCACGATTTTAATCGCTGGTGGAGTCGTATACGTGGTAAAGAAGATCCATATTTAAAAGTAGGTGAAAGTAATGATCGCAGTACAAAAGGGTCTAGTGAGTATGTTTGGGCATTAAAAGATATTAATTTTGAAGTTAAAAAAGGAGAAGTTTTAGGTATTATAGGGAAAAATGGAGCAGGGAAATCTACCCTATTAAAAATATTATCTAAAGTTACAAGTCCAACAACAGGAGAAATTAAAACAAGAGGACGCATTGCATCATTATTAGAGGTTGGTACTGGCTTTCATGGAGAAATGACAGGACGGGAAAACATCTATTTAAACGGTGCTATTTTGGGCATGACCAAGAAAGAAATCGCTTCTAAAATAGATGAAATTATTTTGTTTTCAGGCTGCGAACGCTATATAGATACGCCTGTAAAAAGATATTCTTCGGGTATGACCGTTCGTTTGGCTTTTGCAGTAGCTGCCTTTTTAGAACCAGAAATTTTAGTTGTAGATGAGGTGTTAGCAGTGGGTGATGTGGAGTTTCAAAAGAAAGCCATTGGTAAAATACAAGATATATCTCAGGGAGAAGGCAGAACAGTAATCTTTGTTAGTCACGATATGACCGCAATTCGTAACCTTTGTGAAAAAACAATAATGTTAAAAAATGGAACTGTTTCTATGATTGGAGAGACTGAAGAGGTCATTTCTGAATATTTGAGAGACTCTATGAATAATGTTAAGAATAATCTCATTAAATCAAAATTTATAAAAAACATAGAAATTATAGATAATCCCATATCAATTGGGAATGAGTTTAAAATTAAAATCAAGTTCAAAGAGACTTTCAAAGAACAAATAGATTACTGTTTTATAGGTGTAGAAAATGAAGATCAAAGAAGAATATTCTCTACCGGAACGCATTTAGATAAAACTTTTAAGAATAGTTTTAATCATGGCGATATTTTAAGTTGTACGATAAATACTTTAAATATAATTCAAGGTAGATACAAAGTGCTTTTAGCCATAGGAACAAATATGCCTAGGCATAATATAGAAGTGATACATGATGCACTTTTTTTTGAGGTCATAAATGATAATTTTTTTAAAAATGGTTTGACTTTAAACAAGAAGCAGGGAGATGTGATTTTTAAACCTAAATGGGTTTTAAATGAATAAAAAAATAGTTATAATACCAACAGACCCTATATATGCATATGAAGCCAAGGGAACCTCCTCTTGGTTAGAAGAGTATTATAATCCTGAATTATATTTTGATGAGGTTTATGTTTTATCTCCAAAAGAAAAAGAAGACCGTGAAATTTATGGTTTAAAAATTAAAGTAATTAAATCGAATAAACATTTTAGACGTTTATTGAAGCAAATTAATCCTTTATGTGTGAGGGCTTATGGAGGATATTGGGCAACAGATTATGCAAATTATAATAGAGTTGGTAGAATACCAGTAGTTTCAAGTGTTCATGATACTAATGTTAAGCTACTTCATGAAAGTTTAAAATTTTCTGATGCCATTTTTACCATGAGTAATGTTATTAATGATATTTTGGCAAAAGAATTAAATATTAAGAATGCTAAAATTTTAGGGAATAGAGTAAATACCACAAAGTTTAATACACTAGAAAGATTAAAGAACCCACTAGTTGAAGAGTTTAAAAATAATAAAGTTATTCTTCATGTAGGAAGAAAATCTTTCGAAAAAAATATAGAAACAGTAGTAAAATCATTAGCATTTTTAGAAAGGAATTATTTATTAGTTTTAATTGGAAGAGGAGCTACTAAAGCTTATGTAGAATTAGCAAAAAAACATAAGGTTAACGATAGATTGCTTATCATAGAAAAAGTAGAAAACCAGGAGCTTGTAAAATGGTATAATATAGCAACAGTATTATGTGTACCAAGTAGGTGGGAAGGTTTTGGGTTGGTTTTTGTAGAAGCGGCTAGTTGCAAAACAAAAATTGTAACCTCAAATATAGCGCCAATGAATGAATACTTACTAAATGATGGCGTTATGAATATTCTAGTAGATGACTATGAGAACCCTAAAAAGATTGCAGATTCTATTCTTGAATTATCAAACAATAGTCAATTAAACGATAACACTAGAAACTTGATTATTAAAAAATTTGATAAAAAAATTATAGCTAAAAGAGAGGTTGATTTTTACAATAATATAGTTTATAGCTTCAATAATAATTTAAGATATAAAACTTGGTGTTTTAAGTACTTAATTAATAGTGATTTTGTTCCCGAAATTAGAAAAATATCAAAGCTACCAAAAAGAATATGGAAAAAACTCCTCTCGTATCTATAATTCTTCCTGTTTATAATGGAGAAAAATACCTTAACCAATCTATAGAGAGTTGTTTAAATCAAACCTATAGAAATATAGAGTTAATTATTGTTAACGATTGCTCCACAGATTCTTCATTAAGAATAATGAAAGAATTAGCTAGTAAAGATTCAAGAATTGTAATAATAGATAACCAAGAGAATCAAAAACTCCCTGCAAGTTTAAATATTGGGCATAATGCTGCAAAGGGAGAGTTTTTAACCTGGACTAGTGATGATAATACCTATAATGCTAATGCAATTAAAGACTTATTAAATGCTCTTAAAACTAACAATGCAGATTTAGTATATAGTAATGTTTCAATAATAAATAATCAAGATAAAGTTAAGCGGGAGGTATTGTATTCAAATTACGAACATTTATTATTTGGTAACTGTATTGGGGCTTGTTTCTTATATAAAAAAGAAGTTTTTCATAGAAATAAATGCTATAATGAACGTTTGTTTTTGGTCGAAGATTATGATTTTTGGTTACGCGCTTCATTACATAGTCGCTTTTATCACGTAGAAAACAATTTATATAAGTACAGGTTACACGATGAGAGCCTTACCAACGACATTAGTGTAAATGAAGAAAGAAACAGACTTTGGAAAACAAATATTCGTACCATGTACGAAGGCTTTTCAAAAACAATATCAAATGAAGATTATTTAATCATTGCAGATTTTCAAACAAAAATATTAACGCATCAAAAAATTGATTTTGATTGGGTGAAAAACAATCTTATTAAGATAAAGTCTTTTACAAAAAAGATCACTTCTTTTACTAATTACAGTAATAGAAAAAGAGTTGAAAAAGTATTTTTAAAGCAAATAGTTCATGTTTATATTTCTAATAATAAAACCCAAAGAGGTTTTTTAAAATCATTTTATATCATAAGAAAATACATTAATGCTTTAGACAAAAACACTTTAAAAACGTTAATAAAATATTCCTTTTTTAAATGAAAGAGCACTCGTTAATAACTATTATTATAGCAACATATAATAGAGCACATCTAATATTAGACACGCTAAAAACTATTAGGGAGCAAACTTATGGATTATGGGAGTGTCTTATAATAGACGATGGGGGAACAGATAATACTAATGAAGTAATAACACCCTTTTTAAATAACGATAATCGTTTTAAATATTTAAAAAGAAAAGACAATTATAAAAAAGGGCTTTGTGGTTGTCGTAATTATGGATTAGATATAGCAAAAGGCGATTTCATTATTTTTTTTGATGATGATGATATCATCCATCCAAAAAATTTGGAAATATCTTTTAGTCTATTAAATAAAAGTGAGTTTGATTTTTGCCATTATCAAAAACACTCATTTATTAATGAAATACCAGTTTTTGAAACAAAAAAAACAGAAACCATAGGTTATATAAACCAAACAAATATAGAGGATATTGTAACTAATAAAATAGGTTTAGCTTCTTGTACTGTATTATGGCGTAAGTCCTGTTTTAATTCCGTTAGGTTTAATGAAAATTTGCATTATGCAGAGGAATGGGAGTGTTATATAAAAATAATTAGTAAGAATTTTAAAGGATTAATAATAAATAATATACTGTATTTTAATAGAAAGCATGCGAACTCAAATACAGGAGAGTTTTGGAACAAAAACCCTAAACGTATCGCTTCTAAAAAAGAGGCTAACTATTTGGTTTTAAAAAACTTAAAAGAAATGAGGTTGCTTTCAACAAGTATAATGAAATTTATCATTAATAATTCCATAAATTTAAGAGATAAAAGCTTTTATGATAAGTTAATTATAGAGTGTGATTTATCTTTTAAACAGAAAATGTTTTTTGACTCAAAATATTATTTGTTTCCATTATGGAAACTAAAAAAAAGTATAAATAAAAAATAGATTTTTAGATATAATTGAGTAGTAAAAAAGTTTTAGTAGTATTAGAATCTATAGACGTTAATAAGTCTAGTGGAGCAAAAGTTAATGTTGCTTTAATTAATAATTTAATTACTTTGGATTACGAAGTTACCGTTTTACATTATACGCGCAAAGATATTCAATTGAAAGGAGCAAAATGTATCGCAGTAAGAGAATTAAAGTTTAATTTAAATTATTTTTTAAGTCGATGTCAACGTTTGTTTCAGCGTATTATAAAATTAGATCTATCAAAACGATTAGAGAATAGTTTTGGTCAATCTTTTACCTTTTTTAATGATTCTAAAAGCATAAAAAGCGCTATAAATGTGTATTATAAAGACCATGATTTAATATTAACTTTAAGTCAAGGCGCAAGTTTTAGACCACATTATGCGATGTTAAGTCTACCTAATTTGTTCAAGAAGTGGTTGGCTTATGTTCATGATCCCTATCCTTTTCATTTATATCCTAATCCTTATAATTGGTCTGAACCAGGCTATAAGAAAAAAATTGATTTTTTTAGAAAAGTATCAGAAAAAGCTCAATATTCTGCTTTTCCAAGCCTATTATTAAAAGAATGGATGGGATCATATTATCCAAATTTTTTAAAAACAGGTATAGTAATTCCGCATCAACATATAGAAACAGGAATTAATGATCAAGATTTTAAACTCGATTATTTTAATTCAGAAAAATTCACATTATTACATGCCGGAAATTTAATGAAACAACGTTCTCCTGTTAATTTAATTAAAGGGTTTAAATCTTTTTTAGACACAAATTCTGAAGCAGAAACAGAAGTGGAACTAATGCTTATAGGTCCGGCAAGTTATCATAAAACAGTATTAGAAGAGTATAATAACTCAATACCACAGCTATATTTAAGAGCTCAAAATGTACCTTTTAAAGAAATACAATATTTACAAAAAAGGGTAAACGTAAATATTATTTTAGAATCAGAATCTGAGATAAGTCCTTTTCTTCCAGGAAAATTTCCACATTGTGTTTTTGCTAATAAGGCAATCCTAGCTATAGGACCAAAACACAGTGAAACCGAAAGATTATTAGGAGAAGATTATGAATTTCATGCCGAAGCTCATGAAGACAAAATGATAGCTAATAAAATAGAAAAACTATATAATAAATGGAAAGCAAATGAAGACATATCGTTAAATAGACCCGATTTAGAAGCGTATTTAAGTCCTTCTTTTTTAGATTCAATTTTAAAAGAAAAAGTCTTTATATGATCGTGTTTTCTGTACTCATAACAACAAAGAATCGACTAACCGATTTAAAGTATACTTTAAATTCGCTTCAATCTATTTTGTCTCGTCAAGACGTAGAATGTATTATTTGTGATGATGCTTCTACAGATGGAACAGCTGCATTTATAAAAAAAGAATATCCTTTAATACAATTAATAGAAAATAAAAAATCTAAAGGCTTAATAGAAAATAGAAATCTAATGTTAAATACGACGAAGGCTAAATATGCTATATCGTTAGATGATGATTCTAATTTTTTATCAAATAACCCTTTAGAAACGATTAAAAACTATTTTGAAAAAAATAAGGAATGTGCTGTAATTGCTTGTCGTATTTTTTGGGGAAGAACTAAACCAGAAAAAACAGAAACGAGTTTAAAAACAGGTATTGTTAAGAGTTTTGTGGGTTGCGGACATGTATGGAACATAGAGATCTGGAAAAGTATCGATAACTACCCTAATTGGTTTATCTTTTATGGTGAAGAAGATTATGCTGCGTACACGATTTTTAAAAACAAAAAAGAAGTACACTATGTGCCAAACGTACTAATACATCATAGAGTAGAGGTAAAAAAGAGAAAAAACAATACCGACTATTATGTGCGTTTAAGACGTTCATTAAGAGCTGGATGGTATTTATATTTTATATTCTATCCATTAAAACTAATACCTAGAAAGTTTTTTTATACCTTATGGATTCAACTTAAATTAAAAGTGTTTAAAGGCGACTTAAAAGCTTTAGGAGCAATTATTTTAGCTTTATTTGATGTCCTTATTAATACCCCAAAGTATTTCAATAATAAAAGATTAACATTAAAAGAATTTAGAGCTTTCGAAGCTCTTGAAGAGACAAAAATATACTGGAAACCAAATGAGTGAAAAACTAAACATATTTAAAAGTAGACATGATTTTGCAGAAACCATGTTAACAAAATATTTTCCTTTAGGACCAAACACATTAGTTAGTGATATTGGTTCTGGATTTGGATTTATGAAACCGTTAATACAAAACGTTGGTGGAACTTGGCAGCCTTTTGATTATGTTAGAAAAATTGAAGAAGCCACCATATGGGACCTTAATAAACCTTGCCCGGAAGGAGCTAACAAGCCTGGTTTAATTATTTTTCTAGAGGTTTTAGAACATTTGCCTAATCCGTTATTATCTATTCAAAACATTTCTAATCATATAGAAAAAGGTGGATACATAATATTAACCACTCCAAACCCGCAAAGCAGTAAAAGCATAATTAATTTAATGTTAAAAGGAACATTATACGGTTTTCAAAAAAAGCATATTAAAGAATATCATGTGTTTACACCTTGGGAGCATATCGTTTCGGAGTTTCTAGAATCTTCTGGTTTTGAAATACTAGAATATGCTTGTGTCGATACAGAATATCAAAAAAGTAAAAGATCAGGCTTCAAAGATAAATTTAAACGAGTGTTAGAAAGTTATTTTGAAAGAAAAAACCCAAAATCAATAGGGATGAGCTATGGATTAGTGGCAAAAAAAATAAAATAAAATCTAAAAATTCAATACACAAAGACTCTTGATTAATACCAGATTTAAAAAATAAAATTATGGTTAAAAAAATGATAGATTATTTACGAACAGGAAAAGGGCTTTTAAACAATAAAGACTATCAAGAAGGTGAAAAAAAATCACTTTTAGAAGTAAAAAAGAAAACATCAAGAACAGAGATAATAAATTATTTGCTTTCTGTTCTAAATCGTGATATTGTATATTTAGAAATAGGAGTTCGTAATCCCAATCATAATTTTAATTTAATTAATGCGAAAACAAAATATGGAGTTGATCCTGGAGTTGAGTTTGAAGAAAACCCTGTAGAGTTTAAAATGACAAGTGATGATTTTTTCTCACAACTAAAAGCGAATAAAATTCTTACAAAGGATATAAAGTTTGATGGAATTTTTATTGATGGGTTACATCTTGCCGAACAGGTAAATAGAGATATTGAAAATTCACTTTCTTTTATAAAAGACGATGGCTTTATAATATTGCATGATTGTAATCCTCCAACAGAATGGCATGCAAGGGAAGAATATCGTTATCCTTATACACCAGCTGGAGGGTATTGGAATGGAACTACATGGAAAGCTTTTTTGAAATATAGAAGCGATTCTAGTATAAATTCATGTTGTATTGATAGCGATTGGGGAGTTGGTATTTTATCAAAAACACAACCTATAGGAACTAATACAGAAACTAAAAATGAATTTTATGATTATAATATTTTAAATAAAAATAGAGCAGAATTATTAAACTTAATTTCTTTTGATAAATTAAAAACAATACTAACTGTATAAATAAAATAAATTGAATAAATCTAATATAGCCATATTAACAACTGTTGCTAATTTCGAACTTTACGGAATTACTTCAAAACTATTTCCCAAAAATATTAGAAAATATGTAATTGATGGAAGAGAAGGAATGCATGGTATTCATAGTTTATATTTCATGATCGAGAAGTTGAAAAATGAAAATATAAATTGGTTAATTATGGCAGATGAAGATGTTATTTTTAAAGATGCCGATGCTGTTTTTTCAATAATAGAAAAAATGGAAAAAGAAGAGTTTACAGTTGCAGGAGTTCGTGATGGTGGAGTAATTAAACATAGAAAATTTAATCCTTATATGATTAATACTTTTTTTTCAATCCTTAATTTAAAAGAAGTTTTAAGTATTTGGAATAAAACCGAGATTCCAAAGAATCAATATATTAAACCTAATGAATTTGAAGGAAAACCGTTGAACCTAAAAGGAACCTTCGATATTAATAACCTATATGAACCTTACTACTGTTTCTATCTATGGTTAAAAAGGCAACAAAAAAAGTTTTTATATTTAGAGGCACAGATGTATGAAGACGATATTTCCAATACCGTATTATTTAAAAATGAATTGATTTTATATCATACGTGGTTTGCCAGAAGTTATGGAGTAAACGAAAAGCATACTAAGCGTATTAACTCAATTTTATTGGGAATTAATATAGATACTTCATTAAGTGAAATAGGAAAGGATGTGACTATTTTTAAGGACGCTAATTTTGCAAAAAAACAGAAAGTAAAAAAACTTTTTAAAAAAATAAAAAACAAGTTAACCTAGTAAATAAAGACTTAAAGAAATAGCGAATGACATTTATCATAGCAGAAATAGCACAAGCACATGACGGTAGTTTAGGTATAGCACATTCTTATATTGATGCTGTGGCTAAAACAGGTGCAGATGCTATAAAATTTCAAACACATATCGCTCAAGCAGAAAGTAGTATTCATGAACCGTTTCGAGTTAAATTTTCAAAGCAAGATAAAACACGCTTCGATTATTGGAATCGTATGGAGTTCTCGTTAGAGCAATGGCAAGAAATAAAATCACATTGCGATGAAGTGGGTTTAGAATTTATGAGCTCCCCATTTAGTAATGAAGCTGTAGATTTATTAGAAAAAGTAGGTGTAAAACGTTATAAGGTAGGCTCGGGAGAGGTTAATAATTTCTTATTATTAGAAAAAATTGCGCAAACAAGAAAGCCAGTAATTATTTCTTCAGGAATGAGTTCTTATGAAGAATTAGATGCTACAGTAAAATTTTTAGAAAATAGAAATGTTGAGTTTTCTATATTACAATGCACAACATCCTATCCAACAAATGCAAAGCAATATGGATTAAATGTTATTAAAGAATTTATAGAACGTTACAAAGTACCAATAGGTTTTTCAGATCATTCGGCTTCAACAGAGGCATGTATAGCAGCAACAGCTTTAGGAGCAGAGTTATTAGAATTTCATGTTGTATTTCATAAAGAGATATTTGGTCCAGACGCAAAATCATCATTAACAATAGAAGAAACTACTAGTTTGGTAAAAGCCGTTAGAACTATTAACGAAGCGATGAATAACCCAATAGACAAAAGTAAGAATGATCAATTTTCTAAGTTGAAACATATTTTTGAGAAGTCTTTAGCAATTAATAAAGATTGTGCAGAAGGCTATGTACTTACTTTTTCTGATTTAGAAGCTAAAAAACCTAAAGGTTTTGGAATAGACGCAAAAGATTATGAAGCTGTAATAGGAAAAGCTCTAAAGCACCCCTTAAAAAAATGGGATTTTTTAAATTTAAAAGACCTTAAATAAACTAATATTATGAATAGAAAAATCTGTGTAGTAATAACGGCAAGGCCTTCATACAGTAGAATAAAAACAGCTTTAACCGCTATAAAAAATCATCCAAAATTAGAGCTTCAATTAGTAATTGCTGGTTCTGCATTATTGGGTAGATATGGTAATGCTGTAGATTTTATAGAGAAAGATGGTTTTGAAATTGCAGAAAAAGTGTTTATGATTTTAGAAGGAGAAAATCCTACAGCGATGGCAAAAACAACAGGTTTAGGTGTTATGGAACTTTCTAATGTGTTTTATAAATTAGAACCAGATGCTGTGGTAACTATTGCAGATCGTTTTGAAACTATTGCAACTTCTATTGCTGCTTCCTACCAAAACATTCCTTTAATTCATATTCAAGGTGGAGAAGTTACTGGAAATATAGATGAAAAAGTAAGACATGCCAATACGAAATTAGCCGATATTCATTTAGTTGCTTCCCAAGATGCTTATGAGCGTGTTGTTAAAATGGGAGAACGACCCGAAACCGTTTTTAATACTGGATGCCCCTCGATAGACTTGGCGTTAGAGATTAAAAACAATCCAAAACTAGACTTTGACCCCTTTGAGAAATATGGAGGTGTAGGGGAACTTATAAACTGGAAAAAAGGCTACATAGTAGTGATGCAACATCCAGTTACTACTGAGTATAAGTCGGCAAGGGCAGATGTTTTAAAAACTTTAGAAGTCGTAAATGAATTAAATATTCCAACATTTTGGTTTTGGCCAAATGTCGATGCCGGGTCAGATGGTACTTCTAGTGGGATAAGAAGTTTTAGAGAAATTCATCAACCAAAAAACATTCATTTCTTTAAAAACATGGAACCCAACGATTTTTTAAAGCTCTTAGCAAATAGCCAATGTTTAATTGGAAATTCAAGTGTAGGAATACGAGAATGTTCTTACATAGGAATTCCAGTTGTAAATATAGGGACACGACAAAATCGAAGACAAAGAGGAAATAATGTTGTTGATGTGCCATATAACAAAAGCAAAATAAAAGAAGCAATATTAGAACGTATCTCTAACACTAAAATTGAATCTGAATCCATATACGGAGATGGAGATGCAGGTCTTAAAATAGCCGAAATATTGGCTAAAGTTTCTTTAGAATTTCATAAAACAATCACGTATTAATATGAAAATACTTGGAGTAATACCAGCAAGAGGTGGTTCTAAAGGGATTCCTGGAAAAAATATAAAAATATTAGCAGGGAAACCCTTGTTAGAGTACACTTGGGAAGTTGCTTCAGAAAGTAAGTATTTATCTAAAATTATTTTAAGCACAGACGATAGTGCGATAATTGAAGTAGGTAAATCTTTAGGTATAGAAATTCCATTTGTAAGACCCTCTAATTTAGCAGAAGATAAATCACCAACATTAGGAGTCATTCAACATGCGTTAGAGTTTTACAGCAAAAAAGGAGAACAGTTTGATGCTGTATGTTTATTACAAGTAACGAGCCCGTTTAGAACACTTGCTTTTTTAGATAATGCGATAGATACATTTATAAAAAAGAAAACAGATTCGTTAGTATCTGTTATAGAAGTTCCTCATGAGTATAATCCGCATTGGACTTTTAAAATTAACGATAATGGTGAGTTGAGCATTTCAACAGGAGAAAAAAATATTATTACTCGTAGACAAGATTTGCCAAAGACCTATCACCGAGATGGAAGTATTTATTTAACCAAAGTGGCAACCATTTTAAATGATAATTCATTGTTTGGGAATTCTACTTCTTTTGTGATTTCTAATAAAGAAACGCATGTAAATATTGATACTATTAAAGATTGGGAAAAAGCTGAAATTATATGTAAAACCAAGTTTTTATAATTAATGAAAAAAATAGGAATTGTTATTACAGATGGTGTAGGTTATAGGAATTTTGTATTAAGTGATTTTTTAACCGAAATTTCTAAGAAGTATTCGAATGTTATTATTTATTCTGGCCTACCTAAAGAAAGCTATGATAAGCTTTCTTTAGCTGAAAATATTGAGGTAAAAGAGCTAAAAATTTTCCTAGAAAGTAAAAAAACATGGTTCTATAGGAAATTGAAAGAAGTTGCACATATGACACTTCATAAAAATTATTATGGAATTAATAATAATCTAAAACGAGGTTATCCTAAAAAAAATACTAAAAGAGGATTGCTTACAAAGTTAGCTTATAAAATTGCAGGCGTTTATCATTCGGAAAAAGCAATAAATAAATATGAGAATGCTCAATTTAATGCTTTTAAAAATGATAAAATAACGCAAGGTTATCTAAAGGTTTTAAAAGAAGACAATCCTAATTTATTGTTTTTTACGCATCAAAGACCACCATATCTAGCGCCATTAGTTTATTGTGCAAAACGTTTAAATATTCATACAACATCTTTTATTTTTAGTTGGGATAATTTGGCTTCTAAAGGGAGAATGATGGGGAGTTTTGATAGTTATTTAGTTTGGAGTGATTTAATGGAAAAAGAATTGAATTATTTTTACCCTAATACGAATCCTAAAAATATAAAGGTTATTGGGACTCCACAATTCGAACCCTATGTAATGGATCGTTACAAGCCTAATAAGTTAAATTTCCTAAAGAAGTTTAATTTAGATCCAAATAAAAAAGTAATTTGTTACAGTTGTGCTGATGCAGGAATAGGTGCTAATGATAGCGTGCATATTACATCAGTAATGAATTACATAAATAATAACCCTAATTTAAACCTGCAATTATTGGTGAGAACATCTCCAGCCGAAGATGGCTTAAGATTTGAACCTCTAAAAAGTAAATTTCCTGAAATAAAGTGGAATGTCCCAAAATGGGAGCTAGCTAGAAATAATCACGTAGAATCTTGGTCACAACGAATTCCTTCTATTGAAGATGTTATAGATTTAAGATCTATATTAGAATTTTCTGTCTTAAATGCGAATATGTGTTCAACAATGGGCTTGGATTTCATGCTATTTGACAAACCAGTTATTTATACAGTTTTTGGAAACGAATCTAATGGTTTATATAACGATCAGCTCTTTTTAAATTATGTTCATTTAGAATATGTTATAGATAGTAAAGCTGTAGCTATAGCAAAAGACGAAGAAGAATTACATGCTTTTATAACTGAGGCATTAGAACAACCGGAGTTAAGGAAAAATAATAGACAGTCACTTATTCAATTAGAGATTACTAAATCTTTAGAAGGAACTAGTAAACGAATTACGAAAGAATTATTTGAATTAACAAAGAATAGTAGCTAACAAAATAATAAATGTACTAATGTTCTGAAAGGGCGATTTTTAAAACAACTCGAAATATGAATAAAGAAAAAATACATATTGCTTTGGTTTGTAATTATAAATTACTTTCAAACCGTATTGGAGGGATGGATTATTTTTTCTGGGCATTTAATAAAAAATGTATCAAGAATAACATTAATATAGATTGGTTTTTTCTAAATAATGCCAAACATGGCAGCTATAACAAGTTTAATATTATTGCAGACGAAAACCTTTCGGTGGAAGCCAATTTTATTAATTATATAAAAACTAATTCTGTTAATTATAAATATGTTATCACTCATTTTGTAGAATTATGCACTTCATTTTTTTCTGACATTAAAAAAGAGATGAAAACAAAAGTTATAGCTGTAGATCATAACCCAAGACCTTTAAATGGATATCCCTTAATGAAAAGGATTAAGAAAAAAATAAAAGGACGAGTATATTCCAAATATATCGATGAATTTATTGGAGTTTCAGATTATACGTGTAATGAAATTTTAAATGATTTTGGAAAGTTTTTAAGACCAAAAACAAAAACACTTTACAATGGAGTAGTCATAGATGAGATTATACCAAAAGTAACTGAGCGTGCAAAAATTTATCCTAAATTTTTAGTCGTTTCTCATTTAAGGTTTTCAAAAGGAATTCAAGATTTAATTGCAGCTGTTAAAATGTTACCTAATGAGTTAATTAAAAACTTAAGCATAGATATTTATGGAGATGGTCCTTACAAAAAAGAACTATTTACTTTGGTAAATAACTATCAATTAAATTCAGTATTTAAGTTTAAAGGAAGTAGCCCTACTTTAAAAGAACAATATCAAGAATACGATTATTTATTGCAGCCTACCCACATGGAATGTTTTAGTTTATCTATTTTAGAAAGCTTGGCTGCAAATATACCGGTAATAACAACGCCTGTAGGCGGTAATACTGAGGTTGTTAAGCATAATGAAAATGGATTTATTTTTAATGCTAAAGATCCCGAGAAACTATCTGTATTATTAGCTTCTATAATAAAAGGAGAACATACAATAATGGATGATACTAGACCTGTTATCGAAAATAATTTTTCAATAGATTTAATGGTTAATAATTATTTTGAAATGTTAGAATAAAATATGCTATTTAACTCGTTTACGTTTCTCTTTTTTTTCATTATAGTATTCTTTTTATATTGGTTTCCATTAAAGAATAAAACGAAGGCTCAAAATATTTTTATTTTATTAGCAAGTTATATCTTTTACGCTTGGTGGAATTGGCAGTTTTTAGGACTTATTATACTTAGTACCATTGTAGATTATTTTGTTGGTAATGAGTTGTATAAGCAAAAAGATATAAAAAAAAGAAAGTATTTTTTAGCATTAAGTATTGTTTTTAATTTAGGTTTACTATGTTATTTTAAATATTCAAATTTCTTTATTGAAAACTGGATAATAGCATGGGAAAGCATAGGGTTTCAATCTAATGTTACTTCTCTAAATATTATTTTACCAGTTGGTATTTCTTTTTATACGTTTCAAACAATGAGTTATACCATAGATGTATATAGAAATAAAATCAAACCAACAAATTCAATAATTAATTTTGCAACTTTTGTTGCTTTTTTTCCGCAATTAGTAGCTGGGCCAATTGAAAGAGCTTCACATTTATTACCACAGTTTAGTTTAAAGAGAACGTTTAATTACAGTTATGCTACTTCGGGGGTGAAATTAATTTTATGGGGATTATTTAAAAAAGTAGTAATAGCAGATACTTGCGCAACATATGTTAATGTAATTTTCGATAATTATGAAGTAATGAATACATTAAGTTTAATTCTTGGAGCAGTGTATTTTGCCTTTCAAATTTATGGTGATTTTTCTGGATATTCAGATATAGCTATTGGTTTATCTCGAATTTTAGGATTTGACTTAAAACAAAATTTTAACAAACCTTATTTCTCAAGAAATATAGCAGAGTTTTGGAGACGGTGGCATATTTCTTTATCTACTTGGTTTAGAGATTATTTATACATACCTCTGGGGGGAAGTCGGGGTAAGACAATAGTTAAAGTGAGAAATGTATTCGCAATTTTTTTAGTTAGTGGTTTTTGGCACGGTGCGAATTGGACTTTTGTTTTCTGGGGATTATTAAATGCACTTTATTTCGTGCCGTCATTATTACTTAATAACAATCGGAAATATTTAGATGCAATAACTATAGGCTTTAATAGAATTGGTTTAATAAATCTCATGAATATATTAATAACATTCCTGTTAACTATTTTGGCATGGGTTTTTTTTAGAGCGAATAGTATTTCAGAAGCGTTTTCTTATTTAAATAGACTTTTTTCTAATTTAAATTTTTCATTTCAATATATGTCCATCGAGCGTTATAATTTTGAAGCTTTAATGTTACTATTCTTCTTTATTATGATTGAATGGTTTTCGAGGAATTATGAATCGCCTTTTATAGGAAAGTTTAAGAAAGTTTATTTTTCAGCAACTATTATTTTAATAATACTTTTAGGAGTATATTCAAAACATTCTGATTTTATATATTTTCAATTTTAAATGAGAAGATTTCTAAAAAATAGCATCATTTTTACTGTAGGAATTATAATTTCCTTATACTTTATAGATAGTGTTTATTCAAAAGTTTATAATAATTCTACGCCAAGAAATAAAACGCAATACATTTTAAGTCTAAAAAAAGGAGAGAAATTAGATTATGTTTTTCTAGGAAGCTCAAGAGTAGAGAATGTTATTATACCATCCATAATTAAAGAGCTTACAGGTAATAAAACATTAAATTTGGGCACTCAAGGTGCTAAGCTAGATGATATAAATATTTTTTTAAAACTTTTAATTGATAGACAAATTAAAATTAAAAGATTATTTGTACAGGTAGACTATACTTATAATTATGTATCAAGCTCAGATATTGTTCGCTCACAATCACTACCATTTATTAAAAGTAATTCAGTTATAAAAGAATATTTAAAAAAAGTAGATTCTAATTATTATAAAAATTACTACATTCCATTTTATAGATATGGAGCAAACGATTATAGAATCGGTTTTAGAGAATTTATAGCTTCACTAATAAATAAAAAATCAACTGCAGATTTTGAAACAGGATATGTACCAATTTATGGTTCTATAATCAACAATAACGATCAAATTTCGAGTTTGCCAATTGAAATCATAGAAACTAATAAAGTTATTAACGAAATAGACGCTTTGTGTAAAGCTAATAATATCCAAGTTACTTATTTCTGTTCGCCATTTTGTTCAAAACTTAAGACTAATAATTATCTGTTAAAATTAAAAAGTAAATTACCAAATTTTCAAGATTTTTCTTCAGTTATAAAAGAGGATAGTTTATTCAAAAATTGTAGCCATTTAAACAAAGCTGGAGCAGAAAAGTTTACCAGACACATTGTGAAAAAATTAAATTTATGAAAATAGCTTATTTAACTCCAGAATACCCTCATTCAAAAACAGGTAAAGCTGGTGGTATTGGCACAAGTATTCTTAATCTTTCTAAAGCTTTACTTGCTAAAGGTTTGAATGTTTCTATACTTGTTTATGGGCAAGATGAAGACGGTTATTTTGAAGATGGTGGTATTCATTTTTATAAAATAAAAAATATAAAAGTAAAAGGGATTTCGTTTTTTCTAACCCAAAAAAAAGTAGAACGATTAATTAATAAATTACATGAAGAACGAAAAATTGATATCGTTGAAGCTCCAGATTGGACAGGTTTTTCAGCTTTTATAAATCCAAAATGTCCATTAGTTATTAGATTAAATGGTAGCGACACTTATTTTTGTCATTTAGATAAACGAAAAGTAAAATTTAAAAATAAGTTTCTAGAGAAGCGAGCTTTAAAACACGCTAATGGCATTATTAGTGTAAGTGCTTTTACAGGAGCATTAACGAATAGACTTTTCGAGTTAAATAGGAAGTTTACTGTTATTCCCAATGGTATCGATCCAAATGCTTTTCGTCCAATGCATAGTCATAAGAACGATAAGCAAACCATTTTATATTTTGGAACCCTGATCCGTAAAAAAGGGTTATTAGAGTTAGCCTCTATTTTTAATTTAGTTCATGAGAAAAATAAAGCAGTGGAATTAATTTTAGTAGGTAAAGATAGTCCCGATATTTCTTCAGGTTCTAGATCTACATGGGAACTAATGCAACCACTATTTTCAAAATCTGCATTAAAAAAAGTAAACTACACCGGGGCTGTGCCTTACGCTAAAATGCGTGAAAAAATAGACACAGCAACACTTTGTGTGTTCCCCACATTTGCTGAAGCTTTACCTGTTTCATGGTTAGAAGCCATGGCACTAGAAAAACCGGTTGTTGCTTCAAACGTGGGCTGGGCTAGTGAAATTATTCAGGATGGGAAAGACGGGTTTTTGGTAGATCCTAAAGACCATAAGGCCTATAGCGATAAAATTATTAAATTGCTTGATGACGCTGTTTTTGCTCAAGAAATGGCTATGGCTGCTCGCATAAAAATTGAGAATAACTTCACCTCAGAAATTGTAGCAGAAAAGAGTGTGTTATTTTATAAAAAGTACTTAAATTAGAAACTATTGATAAAACTAAAAGAATATAAAACTAAATCTGGTGAGATTATATTATATAATGGTAATCTTCGATTCGAGCTACTAGAAACATTGGTTTCTGGAGAGGGCGATATTTGGCATAGTAGCTTAGATCAAGGTTATAAAAATGCATTTCCCGAAATAGTTTATCAAACCGCGGTATATTTTTGGTATGCTTCCGATTTTAACCATTTAGATAAATGTGTGAGTTGGCGTATAAACCCCAATCATTTTGCAATTAGAAAAGAGACCTGGGAAACACTAGGCGGCTTTGACAATGATTATAGTAATATACAAACAGCGGCAATAGAGTTGGGTTTTAATGCTTTGAGATATCAAGGAGGGATTCCATTATATATTAAAGGTTTGTTTCCCTCTGAAAAGGAGCAAGTGAAAATTTCCAAAAAAGACAGTTATACATTTTATATTAAAAACTTTAAGCGTTCTCATGCTTTATACATGTTATTGCGCAGGGGTTTTTGGAAACCTTCGGAGTTTCTTGCTTACCGCTATGCTAAAAATAAGTTTAGTTTTAAAAGCAAGAACATCGTGATTACTCCCAGAAAACTAAATGAAATAAAAGGGAATCCAAAGGTGAGCTACATTATTCCTACGATGATGCGTCAAGATTTTACCTTAAATTTATTAAACGACTTAGAAAATCAAACCTATAAACCATCAGAGGTTGTTGTTATTGATGCCACTCCAGAGAAATCACGCGATGCTGCTTTATATAATTCTGAAAACTATTCATTCAATGTAAAATTTAAATGGCAAACGACAAAAGGAAGTTGTAGGGCTAGAAATGAAGGTATAGCATTGTGTACAGGAGATTATATTGTTTTTGGAGATGATGATATAAGAATTCAGCCTCAGTTTATAGAAAATCATATTAGGTTATTGCAAACCTATAATGCGGAAGCATGTAATGGGTTAGACATAAGAGCAGATAACCAACAGCAAACATTAAAAGATTTAGATGAGAAATTAAAAGCTTTTGATAAGGAAAGGTGGAAAGTGGGTGCTGCACAATCCTTTAGTAATGCGAATTCTTGTGTTTCGAAACGTGTGGTCGATATTTTAGTTGGAAACGATATTAATTATGATGGCGGCTATGGTGAAGATAGTGATTTTGGGATCTCTATTACTAAACTTGGCGTTACCGTATTGCATAATCCTTTTTCAGTTAATCTTCATTTAAAACCACCAATTGGAGGGTATCGTTTTTGGGGTAGTCAAGCAAAAATAATAGGCAAGAAAAGAAAAAAACAACCTTGGGAATTAGATACTCCTGTTAAACGCATAACCCCAAAGCCAAGTCCTACAATTATGTATCAATTTTATAAACACTATACAAAAAGGCAACGAGCAGAGTATAAAGCGAAATATTTTGTGTATTATTTTTCTAAAGCGAAAGTAGTAGAGTGGCCATTAAGATTATTAAAGTTACCGATGCGATTAATACAGTATAATAAATCTGAATTTTACGCTAAAAGATTAATGGATTTAGGGAAAAGAACGAAGTAATGATGAACTTCTCTTTAGTAATATGTACTTACATGAGACCAATGCCACTTATAAAGTTGTTGCAGTCGGTTAAAACTCAAATGGTATATCCTAATGAGATATTAATAATTGATGGCTCTACAAATACTGAAACAGAATTAATTTTAGAGAAGAACGAATTCAAAAACTTAACCTATTTTAAAGTAGATGATAATAATAGAGGGTTAACTAAACAACGTAATTTTGGAATTAATTTGGTTAGTAAATCTTCAGAGATTATCTGTTTTTTAGATGATGATATTATATTAACTGAAAGCTATTTTAAACATCTCATTAACACCTATATTCTATATCCTGATGCGCTAGCAGTTGGGGGGTACATTATTAATGAAGTAGAATGGCAAAAAGAAACAGCGAAAATGAGTAAATCTGAGTTCTATTTTGATGGGTGGAAGCGTAGTGAACCTTTTCGATTTAGAATGCGAAGATGGTTTGGTTTACTTCCAGATACTAAACCGGGATTTATGCCTACATTCTCTCATGGGCGATCGGTAAGTTTTTTACCCCCTTCGGGTGAAATATATCAAATAGAGCAATTAATGGGAGGCGTGTCTTCTTATAGAAAAGAAATATTTAAAAAAATATCTTTTTCAACTTATTTTGAAGGTTATGGTTTGTATGAAGATGCCGATTTTTCACTGCGCTTAGCAAAAATAGGCGCGATCTATATTAATACTAATGCAAAACTATCTCATTTTCACGATGGGTCGGGCAGACCTAATAAGTTTAGTTATGGTAAAATGGTTATTCGTAATGGATGGTATGTTTGGCGAGTTAAATACCCTAAGCCATCATTTAAAGCAAAATTAAAATGGAATTTAACGGCGATACTTCTAACCAAAATACGTTTAATTAATATTATAACTACTTCAAATAGAAAAGAAGCGCTTACAGAAAGTTTAGGCAGGATTATAGGCTGGTTTTCCTTAATATTTAATGCTCCAAAAATTAACCGATGAAATTTTTAATCATTTCTCATGCTGTACATAAAATTAAAGATAAAGAGGTTTATGCCTATGCGCCTTATGTTAGAGAAATGAATTTATGGTTAAAATACGTAGATGAGGTTGTTATTGTTTCCCCAAAAACTGAAGGCAATCCAAATAATATTGAGATTATTTACGAACATGATAGCTTAAGTTTAAAAGTAATTCCTAATATTCAATTCACAAATTTTAAGCACAGTATAATATCTGTTTTTAAACTTCCTATTATTTTTTTTACAATTATAAATGCTTGTAGAAGAGTTGATCATATACACCTGCGTTGTCCGGGCAATATTGGCCTAATTGGATGTATAGCTCAATTGTTTTTTCCCAGAAAAGTAAAGACTGCTAAATATGCAGGAAATTGGGACCCTAAAGCCCAACAACCTAAAAGTTATAAGTTTCAAAAATGGTTACTAAGTAATATGAGCTTAACAAAACAAATGCAAGTGTTGGTTTATGGTAATTGGGAAGGACAAACTAAAAATATTAAACCGTTTTTCACAGCTACCTTTAGAGATTCTGAAAAAGAAGCTTTAGTAAAGAGAGATTATTCTTCTACGTTAAATTTTATTTTTATTGGAAGTCTTGTTTCAGGAAAAAGACCATTACTAGCTATTAAAATTGTAGAAAGCTTATTTAAAAAAGGAAAAAACGTAAACTTAGATTTATTTGGCGATGGTGTTTTAAGAGCAGAATTGCAAGATTATATTATTAAAAATGAATTGCAAGATTATATAAAGTTACATGGTAATCAAACAAAAAAAACGATACAGGAAAAATTAAAAACAAGTCATTTTTCTATATTACCATCTAAATCTGAAGGTTGGCCTAAAGCAATCGCTGAAGCTATGTTTTATGGTGTAATTCCAATTGTCACAAAAATTTCTTGTGTCCCATATATGTTAGATTATGGAAAAAGAGGTATTTTAATTGAAGATAAATTAAATAAGGCAATTAGAGATATAGAAGTGGTAATTAATAAGCCTAACGATTTAGATAAAATATCTCAAAACGCATTATCGTGGTCTCAAAATTATACACTAGATACTTTTGAAAAAGAAATAGAAAAACTGTTAAAAGCATAAATGAAGGTATTACAACTTATTGATTCTTTAGAAGCAGGAGGTGCAGAGCGAGTTGCTGTTAATTTAGCAAATGCTTTGGTTTCTCAAACTAAAAAATCTTATTTGTGTACTACAAGAGCAGAAGGCTTATTAAAAGAGACGCTATATAACGATGTTGGTTACTTATTTTTAAATAAACAATCTTCAATTGATAATAAAGCCATAAAAAAATTAAAAACCTTTATAAAGGAAGAGGGGATTTCTATAATACATGCACATTCAAGTTCTTTTTTTTTAGCAACACTTATAAAAAGACAGTACAAAAAAGTTCATATTGTATGGCATGATCATTATGGAAATAGACCTAATTCAAATAGAATTAATAAAATAGTATTAAAATTATGTTCCAAAACATTTAGTTATATTTTTTGTGTAAATAAAAATTTAGAAGTTTGGTCCAAAAACTATTTGAAATTTAATGAAGTAAGTTATTTGCCAAATTTTGTTTCTAATAACCAAAATAAACATAAAACAAAGTTACTAGGGCTTAATTCTAAAAGGTTAGTTTGTCTAGCTAATTTAAGACCAGATAAAGATCATTTCACATTATTAAAAGCCTTTAAAAGGGTTATTGAAAACTATCCAGAATGGACTTTACATTGTCTAGGTAAAGATTTTAATGACAACTATTCTAAACAAGTACGCGAAGAAGTTAATACTCTAAATTTAAAAGAGCATATTTTTTTTTATGGAAGTATTCCCGATGTCGATAATGCTTTAAATCAAAGCGATATTGCTATATTGTCTTCTAAATCTGAAGGTTTGCCAATGGCACTTTTAGAATATGGCTTAGCAGAATTACCTGTTATAGCTACCAATGTTGGTGAATGTGCAACGGTTATTACAAATAAAAACAATGGCTTAATAGTTCCGTCACAAGATTTTAAAGCATTATCAATGGCAATAATTGACTATATAGAAGATAAAAATATTAGAGTACAATATAAGATTTCATTTGCGAACCATATAAAAAGCAATTATTCAGAAGAGGCAGCAATAAATAAGGTTATACAGGTTTATAAAAAAATAGTTTAAAAGCGTTGAAGTTATTTAATAACATAAAATTAATACTATTACATATAGCTTTAGCAATAGTAATATATTTAGTTCCTATATTATCTAATATTTATTTATTAGGAATACTCGTATTCTTTCTAAGAACTATTTTTATAGTTCCCAAAAAAGAAAAGGCTATTCAGGTATTATTAGGATGCGGTTATCTAATAGGAGCAGAGGTCTTTATTAGAATGACTGGAGGTAGTATACTTTATGAAGCTTCTAAATATTTTGTAATCTTATTTTGTGTTTTAGGTATGATTCTTACTAGGATTTCTATTTCAAGCTTTATATATCTTATATATATAATGTTATTAATTCCGGGAATATTTATTACTGGATTTAATCTTAGCGAAAGTACAGTGCTTAGAAAAGCTATTGCGTTTAATTTAAGTGGCCCGTTATGTTTAGGCATAGTTGCTATATTTTGCTACAAACGAACCATAAAGTATATCGATTTCCAAAAACTATTATATTATATCGCTTTACCAGTTATATCTACAACAGTTTATTTGTTTTTATACAACCCAAATGTTAGAGAAGTTATTACTGGAACAGGGTCTAATTTTGATACTTCTGGAGGTTTTGGTCCAAACCAAGTGGCAACAGTTTTAGGGCTAGGAATGTTTGTTTTTACTGTTCGTTTTTTTAAACGCTCAGATTCTATTACTTATAAAGGTATTAATCTATTTTTACTTTGTTTAATAGCTTATCGCGGAATTATTACTTTTAGTCGAGGCGGTATTATAGTAGCCTTAATAATGATTGGTTTTTTCTTATTGTTTTATTTTAAAAAATCGACTATTAAAAATAAAAAAAGAGTAAGTTTTTTATTAACCTTTTTTATTATTACCAGTTTTGCAGTTTGGACTATTTCTTCTATTGAAACAAAAGGATTCATTGATAAGCGATATTCTAATGAGGATGCTTTGGGGAGAGAGAAACAAGATATATCAACAGGAAGAAGCGATCTTATCTCTTTTGAGTTAAATACATTTATTGCGAACCCTATTTTTGGAGTAGGAGTAGGGAAAACTAAAGAATTAAGATTCGAAGCTACTGGTCTAGAAGCTGCATCTCACAATGAAATTAGCCGTATTTTATCAGAGCATGGTTTTTTTGGTTTTTTTGCTTTTTGCATTTTATTTATTACACCAATATTTTACAGACTTCAAGAAAGATCTAACATTTTCTTTTATTCTTGTTTTTTATTTTGGTTTTTAACTATAAATCATTCAGCAATGCGAATTGCAGCTCCCGCTTTTATTTACGGTTTAGCATTATTAAAAATAACTTATGAAAAACCTCCTTTACATAGGAAACGCGTTATCTCAAAAAGCTAAAACGGTAACCACCATAGAGACATTAGGCGCCTCTTTAATTAAAGAAGGCTATAACGTGAAAATTACTTCATCAAAAAAAAATAAGTTTATGCGCTTATTAGAGATGTTGTTTTCCATAATAAAATACAGAAAAACTATAGACTATGTTTTAATAGATACTTACAGTACGCAAAATTTTTATTACGCGTATTTAAGTGCTAAGCTTTGTAAGTTATTTAAATTAAAATATGTGCCTATTTTACATGGTGGAAACCTGCCAGAGCGATTAAAAAAGAGCCCTAATAAGAGTCGTTTTTTATTTGGAAATGCTTTAGTAAATATTGCGCCTTCAAATTATACTAAATTGGCTTTTGAAGCTAAAGCGTATTGTAAACTAATAGGGATTCCTAATTCAATTGAATTAGAAAACTATAGTTTTCACAATAAAGCGTTTGGAGAAATTAAAATGCTTTGGGTTCGCTCCTTCTCTTCACTATACAACCCAAATTTAGCTATAGACGTTTTGTTTCAATTACAACAAAAAGGAGTAAAATCTTCGTTGTGTATGATTGGTCCTGATAATGATGGTTCACTATTAATAGCTAAAAAATATGCTAAATCATTAAATGTTGATGTGGAATTCACAGGGAAACTCGCAAAAGAAGAATGGATAAATAGAGCAAAAGAATTTAATATCTTTATAAATACAACCAATTACGATAATATGCCTGTTAGTGTTCTAGAAGCGATGGCATTAGGATTACCTGTAATTTCTACAAATGTTGGAGGGATTCCTTATTTAATAGCACATAGTGAAAATGGAATTCTTGTCCCTCCAAATAACACAAACGCATTTGTTAACGCCATTTTAGATTTAAAAAATAATACTAATAAAGCAAATAAAATAGCTATTGCCGCCAGAAATATAGTAAAACAATACGACTGGGAGGTGGTTAAATTACAATGGAAATCTATTTTAAAATAAATAGCTGAATTTTTCATATACTTACTTTATATTTACATAACAGAGATGGTATAAACCGCTTTATTGTTACATTGAATATATGATGAACTTAAGTAAAATTCATTTCGAACTCTCAGAACGTAAAATATTATTACGTTTGTTTGATTTGGTGTTTATTATTGTTTCACTTTTTTTTGTAAGCAGTGTATTTAAGTTTGATTATTTTGAGATTGGAAATGAAAATTGGACAAGGTTATTATTATTAATCACCTATATTTCCATATTTGGTTCTATTTTCGAATTATATGATCTTCAAAAATCAAGTAAATTAGAAACTGTAATCTCAAGTATTTTTTTAACTACCTCAGTTACGGTGTTATTCTATTTATTAACACCCTATTTAACGCCATCATTACCAGAAAACAGGATACAAATACTCTATTTCTTTTTGGCGATCATTTTATCTTTATTTTTATGGCGTATTATCTATATAAATTTTATATCGGCGCCTCGATTTTATAAAAATGCGTTGTTAGTAGGAGAAATTTCAACAATAGAAACCATTGTTGATGCGTTTAAAAAAAGTGACCCCAACTATAAAATTGTAGGTTTTGTAAATTGTGAAATCATCCATCAAGATTCAGTACGATACAAAGGAATACCCGAGTACAACCCGAAGGAAATACTTAGGGTTATTAAACAAGAGAACGTTTCTGAAGTCGTGGTGGCCAGTTATAATTCTGAAACCATCACACAAGAAATATATGCAGATTTAATGTTACTGCTTGAAAGCGGTTTCCCTATAAAAGAATATACTCAAGTATATGAGGACATTTCATATCGAGTGCCTGTACAATTCGTTGGTAAAGATTTTTACAAGTATTTTCCATTTAGTAGAAATAATAAAAACAAGCTTTATTTGGCTTACAGAAGGTTGTTTGATATTATTTTATCGATTCTGGGTATACTTGTTAATCTAATTTTTTTACCACTTATTCTGGTGGGTAATTTAATAGGCAATAGGGGGCCATTACTTTACTCACAAGAACGTGTTGGTAAAAATGGAAAACCTTTTAAGATTTTTAAGTATAGGAGTATGGTTAAAAATGCCGAAGTAGATGGCGTGGTGTGGGCAAAGAAAAATGATGCTAGGATAACCGCTTTTGGAGGGTTTTTAAGAAAATCTCGTTTAGATGAACTCCCACAATTTATCAATATCCTTAGAGGCCATATGAGTATTATAGGTCCGAGACCAGAGCGACCAATGTTTGTGAGAGAACTTTCCCAAATTATACCATTCTACGAAACACGCCATATTGTTAAACCAGGATTAACAGGATGGGCACAAGTAAAAGCACGTTATGGTTCAACGATAGACGACAGTTTGGTAAAACTTCAATATGATTTGTATTATATAAAACATAGAGGTTTTTTCTTAGATCTAAGTATTGTTCTTAAAACCTTAAGTACCGTCATTTTCTATAGAGGACAGTAGGAATAAAATTATCAATAATTGTACTTAAACAATGGTTTAACTCAAAAGGATTTTGAGATTCATTGCTATTATAGTAAGTATAACAATAATTAATAACGTTTTCCAATAATTTCTTGAGGGATTGAGGGTTAATTTCATAGCATTTACAATTTACACACTACAAAATTATTAATTTACAGTGAAACAAACTAGTATTATTGGTTAAAATA
>CALDCO010000171.1 GCA_937937185.1 uncultured Flavobacteriaceae bacterium | reverse complement strand
AATGCATAATATTGTAGAACGTCCAATGGCAGTAGATGGGCAAGTTGTAATTAGGCCAATTATGTATGTTGCCTTATCTTACGACCATAGAATAATAGATGGAAAAGAAAGTGTAGGGTTTTTAGTTGCAGTAAAAGAAGCGCTAGAAAATCCAATAGAATTATTAATGGATAATGATGTTAAGCGTGCTTTAGAGCTATAATGCGTTGAAGTCAAGATGAGCTCATTAAGTGCTATTTAATAAAGAGAAGCCCTTTTTGGGCTTTTTTTATTATTTAACGTGATTTCGACACAAGAAAATTTACGTCAGTCAGAATGATTTTCGATAGAAAATTGTATCGAAGACCAATAAATTTTCAATCAAAAGCCTAATTTCGATACCATTTTTCTTCGTTTCACTTTGGAAAATCACTCAATTTGACGGCTTTTTCATTCTAAATCCTTAGGTCGAACTCACATTAAGTTAAAAGCATGTGTGTTTTCTTCATGGAGATAAGTAAACTTAAAACGGGTTCATTTTTGCCTCACCTTAAAACATTTAAACGAGTTCTCATTACATATTATTTTTCTTTACGGCTCTAACTATTGTCGCTACAAAATCATTTGTTAAAAATGGTTTTAAGATGTAGCCGTACATGCTTACTGCGTTTATTTTCTTTTCAATTTCTTCAGATGACGCTGCTGTAAGAGCAACAATAGCTACTTTTTTATTAATTGCTCTAATGCGTCTTGAAGCTTCATAACCGTCCATTTTAGGCATATGCAAATCCATTAAAATACAATCGTAATCGTTTTCTCTTACAAGTTCTAACGCTTTTGCACCTGAATCTGTAACATCACTTTTTACATCTAGCTGATCCAGAATTTTTTTAGTTACTAATTGATTTATTTTATTATCATCTACAATAAGTAACTTATACGCTTTTATAGTTTCTAATTGCTTTAGGTAAGCTTCGTCTTTAACCTCTAGGTCTTTTTCATTTTCAAAAACAGCATCAAAGAAAAAAGCTGCACCTTTCCCCGCTTCACTTTCTACTCTTATCTTACTATTCATTGCCTCTAAGGTTCGTTTTACTATAGACAAGCCTAAGCCTGTTCCTTTATAAGAATTGTCATTTTTAGCATGTTCTTGGTAATAATCTTCAAAAACCCGTTCTTGTTTTTCTTTTGAAATCCCAATACCATTATCTTTTATCTTAAAAAAAACATTGACCTCTCCTTCGTTTTCATTGGCTTTAATTCTACTCATTATCACCTCTATAGTTCCATTATTTGTAAATTTTATGGCATTAGATATTAAATTGATTAAAACCTGAGATAACTTCAACGAATCGCCAACCATTTTAGAGGGGATGGTATCATCGTATTTTAGAACAATAGAATTGCCACTATCCCTGAGTGCATATTCTAGTGAATCTATAATATTTGATATCAATGCTTTTAAATCGAAGTTAGAATTCTCGATTTTTAATTCTCCAGATTCTACTTTGTTTAATTGAAGCACATTGTTAATTAATGATAATAAATGATTGCCAGAGAATTTTAAGGATTCTAAATATTCTTTATGTTTAACATTTACATTTTCTTTGAGTAATAAGCCTGACAATTCTATAACTGCATACAGCGGCGTTCTTAATTCGTGACTTATCTCTGAATAAAAATTACTTTTAACTTTAGTAAGTTGTTCTGCTTTATCTCTTGCTTTTTTTAATTCTTTATTTTTTATGAATATCCAATAAGCAGTAAATAATAATAAAATCATTAAAAAAGTGAGTAACCAATTAAACCGTTTGGATTTATCTAACAGTTTTTGTTGTACTATTTTTTCTTTTTCTATAAACTTTATTTTATCATTATTATCCTTGAGTTTATATTTTACTTCTATTTCTTTAGCAAGATCTTCTCGCTCTATAAGATTTACAGAATCTTTTATTTTAATAAGTTCAAACAAATAATTGTTGGTCGATTCTAAATCATTTTGTGCTTTATAGGCTTCTATTTTATAGTTATAGACTTCTACTAAATCATTTATATAGCCATTTGCCTTGTATATTTCTATACTTCTATCAAAATTAGCGTGAGCAGATTCGTAGTCTTTAAGCTCCTTTTTTACATAACCAATAGCTCTATATAATTTTCCATTTATTCTTGGGTTAGTTGAATACTCTATTAAAGACAATGATTGATTTAAATACGACATTGATTTTTTATAATTGGCTTTATAAATCCCGTAATTATAACCTATATTGTATGATAATAAAAGTATTCTTTTTTTGGTATTGAGTGCCTCTGCTATTTTCATAGCTTTTTTATAGTAGACATTAGAACTATCAACTTGTTTATTGTCGCCATAAAACACGCCAATATTATTAAATATTGATATTAATTTTGAGCTGTCATTAATTTTGAGGTATATTTTCTTAGATTTAGTTAAATGGTCGAAAGCAGCTTTATTGTCTTTCAAATTCATAAAAGCCATTGCAATGATATTATAAGCTCTAGCTTCTATACTATCTGTCCCTACTCTTTTAGCATATTCTAAGGCTTCATTCCCTAATCGCATGGCTTCATTATTCTTACCTGTCTGAGAATATTTAAAGGCTTTTTGTAATAAATTGAAGTAAATGGAATCAGTAGTTTGTTTATTTTCATGCTGTGCATGAATATTTCCAAAATAAAACAGAATTAGAATAAATAGTATTACTCTCATTAGGTTAACTATAATAGTTTGAGTTTATAAAGTAATAAAAACTTTTGTAATCAACCAATTAACCTCAAAAAAATCACTATCTATCTTTCAATAATAGATTAAATTATTTTTTACTTTATAGTTTATATTCTGAAAGTGGTTTGTTAAACCGTTCAGGGTCTTCAGCCAAATGGTATCTAGGATCATCGATATCTTCTTCTATAACCTCCCTAAATTTAGCACTAGATTTATATAAGAGTTCTTTACAATCTCCACTTAAATGTTTAAGTGTTATAGATTTCCCTTCGACCTCATATTTATTTACTAAATTAAAAATAGCCTCTAAAGCAGAATGATCACATATTCGAGATTCAATAAAGTCGACTTCTATGTGATTGGGATCATTTTTAATATCAAACTTATCATTAAAAGCAATAATGCTTCCAAAAAACAAAGGCCCCCATATTTCATACACCTTGGTACCATCGTCTTTTACGCGTTTTCTGGCGCGAATTCGTTTTGCATTTTCCCATGAAAAAACCAAAGCGCTTATAATAACACCAGCTATTACGGCAATGGCCAAATCAAAAATAACCGTTAAAGTTGATACTGCTATTAGTACAATAACATCGCTTAAAGGAATTTTATTTAAAATCCTAAAACTACTCCAAGCAAAGGTTCCTATTACTACCATAAACATCACCCCTACTAAAGCGGCAATTGGCACTTGCTCTATTAGACCGGAAGCAAATAATATAAATGCTAATAACGCTAAAGCCGCAACAATACCAGACAATCGACCTCTTCCTCCGCCTTTAATATTTATTAAAGATTGCCCAATCATGGCACAGCCACCCATACCGCCAAATAAGCCTGTAATTATATTTGCGCCACCTTGAGCCAAACACTCTCTATTAGAATTCCCTCTTGTTTCTGTTAATTCGTCCACTAAATTTAGGGTCATTAACGACTCTATTAAACCAATTGCAGCGAGAATTAATGCATAGGGGCCAATGAATGTGATTGTTTTCCAATTGAAAGGGATTTTACTAAAAATTTCCCATTGAAAAGCAGGCAATCCACCTTTTAAACCATCACCGCCACCATCTCTAATAAAACTCCCTACAGTGGCAACATCTATATTTCCAAGAATTGCAATTGCCGAAACCACTAAAATCGCAATTAAAGCTTCAGGGAGTTTATTGGTTAATTTAGGCAGTCCAAACATGATCGTCATTGTTAAAGCAACTAAGCCTATCATTATATACAATGCCTCACCATGTAGCCATACTTTTTCTCCATTAATAACTTCTTTAAACATGCCCAACTGAGAAAGAAATATAACAATGGCCAAACCATTAACAAACCCCATCATTACAGGGTGTGGTATGAGTCTTACAAATTTTCCTAATTTAAAAACTCCTGCCAACATTTGAATAATTCCCATTAAAATAACAGTAGCAAATAAATAATATAACCCTAGATTTTCACTAGGCGCTCCCATGGCATTGCCTTTAGCAACTAGGGCAACCATAACCACTGCTAAAGCACCTGTCGCGCCACTTATCATTCCTGGGCGACCTCCAAAAATGGACGTAATTAAACCAATCATAAATGCGGCATAAAGCCCAACTAGAGGGTCGACTCCAGCAACAAAAGCAAAAGCTACTGCTTCTGGAACCAAAGCGAGTGCTACCGTAATACCACTTAAAATATCATTTTTAGCATTTGCAGTTCGCTTTCTAATAAACTCTGTCATGTCATGTGTTTTGAGGCTGCAAAAATAGGGTTAATTTAAGAAATAGCTAGGCAGATTTATTAGAGAACTTGTTTAAACTTTTTTATTTCGACTAAAAATGGTCTTTTAATGTCTTATTTTAGTCTTTTATTTTTTCATAGAACGATTATGACCTATAAACCCTGTTTTTTTGCTGAAATGTAAAAAACTAAAACCATTTTATTTAAAACAATTAAAAATGAGTAAGAATTATTTACTGCTATTATTGCTATTACTTGCTACAAGCTGCAATACAGAAAAAAAGAAAGTTAATGAGGACATTAATTATAATTTCACTACTGTTTTTGAAAGTTCTAATGGCACCGAAACCGCGACTTATGAAGAAGCCATTAATTATTACAAAAATTTAGCCTCGGCATATCCTGAAATAAATATTGAAGCCGTAGGAGAGACAGATTCTGGAAAACCTTTACATATAGTAACTTTTAATAGCAATGCAAATTTCAATTTTGAAGCCATCAGAAAAAAAAAGCGTGTTATTCTTATTAATAATGGTATTCATCCTGGAGAAAGTGACGGTATTGATGCAACAATGTTATTATTTCGAGACCTCGCGCAAGGGAAAATAGAGGCTCCCAAAAACACCGTTCTTGTAACGATACCAATCTATAATATTGGAGGAAGTTTAAATAGAAATTCCACTTCAAGAACCAATCAAAATGGTCCTAAAGCTTATGGTTTTAGAGGGAATGCGAGAAATTTCGATTTAAATAGAGATTTTGTTAAAAACGATACCAAAAATGCAAAAACCTTTGCTCTAATTTTTCACAAAATAAAACCTGATGTATTTATAGACAATCACGTTAGTAACGGTGCAGATTATCAATATACATTAACACATTTATTTACGCAACACAATAAGTTAGGAGGGAAACTAGGAAATTATTTACACACTAAAATGGTTCCTAAATTAGAACAACAATTGTCTGAAGCCAATTGGGATATTACGCCATATGTTAACGTTTTTAATACCACCCCAGAAAAAGGCTTTTCTCAGTTTATGGATTCGCCTAGATATTCTACTGGTTATACTACGCTATTTAATACCCTAGGGATGATGGTAGAAACACATATGCTTAAGCCCTACAAACAGCGTGTAAAAGGCACCTATGAGTTAATGAAAAAAATGATAAGCATTACAGAACAAGATGGGGAAGAAATTAGAGCCCTTAAAAATAAAACGCTCACAGATTTTGCTTTAAAAAAAACCCTCTCTATAGACTGGGAAATAGACAGCTCTAAAACAAGGATAATAAATTTTAAAGGTTTTGAAGGCCATCGCCTAACCAGCGAAATTACCGGAGCTAAACGCTTAAAGTATGATCACACAAAACCCTTTACCAAAAAAGTGAATTACTTTAATTATTTTAAACCTAAAAAGGAAGTTATTATTCCTAAATCGTATATTATCCCTCAAGGATTACATCCAATTATTGATTTATTAAAACTAAATAATATTAAACTAGAGCCTTTACTTAATGATTCTATAATGACAGTTGAAGCCTATAAAATTAAGAACTACGACAGCCGAAAAACACCTTACGAAGGGCATTATCTGCACTATAATACAACGGTCTCTTCCTCGGTTAAAGACATTCATTTTAGAAAAGGAGATGTCATAGTAAATACCAACCAATTTGGTTTTAGGTACATTATAGAAACTCTTGAACCTGAAGCACCAGATTCCTTTTTTAATTGGAATTTTTTTGATACAATTCTTCAGCAAAAAGAAGGTTTTTCGCCTTATGTATGGGAAGATAACGCTTTAAACTTATTAAATTCTGATGCCGTTTTAAAAGCGGCTTTTGAAGACAAAAAAGCTACTGATAAACCATTTTCTAAAAACTGGTATGCGCAATTAGATTGGTTGCACAAAAACAGCGATCATTATGAAAAAGCGCATTTACAATATCCAGTTTATAGAATAAAAAGATAAAGAATTACAAAAGAGTAACTCTTTATCTTTTTTAATTTCTATTATTATTTGTGCACTTGAACTTTCTTTGTCACTGCTCTATAGCTGGACGTAAAAGCGATTAAATACAATCCATTATCTAGAGATTCTATATTAATACTAGCCCTATCATTACCAATGGGTGTCACCGTACCATTAGAGACATGCCTGCCACTCAAATCTAAAATAGCATAATTAAGAGTTTCATGATCATTAAATTGGGTGCTAATATTTATTGTGGCCTCTAAAGGGTTAGCATACAGTTTAATACTATTAGTTACCGATTCGTTTACCGATAATAATTGTTTAGATAAAAACAGAAGTGCATCTTCGCCAGCGATCACACTAATTGCTGTGCCATCGAAATCTAAAGACGCACACAGTTCTCCTTCAGATTCGGCGATTAAAGTAGAGAGGTCGCTTAATGTAGTTATTCCAAGTTCGATCTCTTCTACATTTAAAGTATTTACATCGTATACTAAAGTATGAATGGAATAATTGCCTGCTTCCTCAACAAGAAACTCTGGACTTAATGCTGTAAGTACGATAGTTAGATCTGTACCTAATGCTAATATGTAAAGACTTTGAAAACCGTCTGGAATATTAATATCGCCTTGCGGAGTTGCAGAAATTGTAGCCTGACCATTACGCTCTAATTCAACTGGAGAAGCGTCGGCCAATAGGGTTCCTGCATTGGGATTAATTATTACTATAGAAGCCCCTACATTATCAAAAGCACCGCAAATATCCCCACCGCCTTGAACTAATAAAGCATTAATTTCAGCACCAGTAATATCTCCCATTTCTATTGTTTCTACATCTAATGTATTTGGGTCATAAACTAAGGTATGTATTCTATAGTTCCCTTTTTCTGTTACTTCAAAAACAGGAGAAGTGCTTGTATCCATAACCTCTAAACTTTCTCCTTCAGTTAACAAATAAATGACTAAAAATCCAGCTGGCACCTGCATATCGTTGTTAGGTTCAGCAGATATTTCAATAGGATCAAACAATACTCTCAATAATTTCCTTCCTTCATCTACAATACAAATTTCGCTTTGATTAGCCGTTAATGTTCCTGCATTTGCTGTACATTGCTCTTCTTCTTCAATAGTAAATGTAATTGTGAGCGCGTTACAATTGTTTCCTTCGGCATTATCTTCTAAAAACAATTTTGCAGTAATACTAAATGTTCCTAATCCTAAATTCCATGGTGCAGTCCCTCCTGGAAAAGTATAAGGATCATCATTTTGTATAACAGTTTGAGATCTCCCAGTATTATTATTCGTTACGGCATATTCTATACTTTCAAAAACGCCATTTACTTCAGCGTTTATATAAAAGTTAAGAGGTAACTCGCCTTGTAAATAGGTTTCATTATTTTCAATTGGGAAGAAAGTCCTTCCATTAGTAAATAACAAATTTGTTATTGCGCCACATTCTATTGGGTTATCTGCTATAGTAAATGTGACTGAATATCGATCACATGCTGGGGCTGGGCAATCATTCTCTGAAAACAATTCGGTACTAACTCTAAAATTTCCTAAACCTAAATCCCAAGCCGTATCGCCACCTGGATAACGATAAGGTATGTCGTTAACTCCAAAAATAACGACTGTTTCAATATCTAGATTTTCGATAGTGTATAAAACACTTTCGGAAGCTCCATTTACAAGTGTTTCCAAATAAAAGTCTGCCGGCAAATCACCTATATTATACGTCATCCCTTCCGTTATCGCTATAGATTCTGTACCATTTGTGATAGCGACACCTTCTATATTCCCACATGCAACTGGTGTATTAATAATGCTAAACATTACCCAATATTTATCGCATCTTGGATAATGGGCATCATCATTGGCATACAAAGCAGTATCAACCTTAAAGCTGCCTATACCTAAATTCCAGGGGTTACCAGTACTAGGAAAATTATAAGGCAAACTGTTTTCTGTATTTGTTAGCACCTCATCTGTATCTGCATTCTTAACATAATACCTAGCACTCTGCGAGGCACCATTTACAGCCATTTCAAGATAAAACCCAGTTGGTAAATCATTCCATTCATAGGTTTCTCCATTTACAATTGCTATAGAGTCTGTTCCATTGGTAAACGTTAAGCCTTCTATTTTACCACATTTGGGAGTATCTACTATGGTAAACATCACCCAATATTGGTCACATAAAGCATCATTTTTAGAAAATAGATTTACATCTACTTTAAAAGTACCAGTTCCTAAAGACGCTCTGGCACTAGTAGGAAACTTATAAGGACGCTCTTTATCTGTGTAACTCTTAATCTCACCAGTGTTTGTGTTTTCAACTAAAAACACAACACTTCCTGAGTCACCTTTCACTTTTGCCTTTACTCGCACATTTTTAGGAAGATTAGACAGTTCATAATTACCGCCATCTTCAATCGCTATAGAATCCCCATCGCCGGCAAATACTAGTTTTTTTATTTTTCCGCATGCTTCAGCAGTATCTTTGATGCTAAATGTTAAGTTAAATTCATCACATAATACATCCTTTTTGGAAAACAAACGGCCCTTTACTTTAAAAGTCCCTGGGATTAGAGGCCATTCTTTCCCTTCTTCAGGGAATTGGTACGGGCGTTTATTGTCTTTATAATCCCAGACTTCTCCAGTCTCTAAATTTTCAATTAAAAATATAAGACTTCGAGAATTCCCTTTTACTTTTGCTCTTATACTAAAATTATCTGTAAAGTCTGACAGCTCATAAATATGACCATTTTCAATGCTAATTGGCTTAGTGCCATTAATAAATTCTAAGGTTTTAATTTTTCCACAACCTTTATTGGCGTATCCAAAAAATGAAAAAAATAGGGTTAATAAAAATAAAAATGCTTTCTGGAAATTAATTTTCTTGTAGGTTAATTTTGGTTTCATCTGTATTCGTTTTTATTATTAAACATTCCATACCATACAGACTGTGAAATCAACATAATAAAACATTTTTTTCTTCATATAAAGGAAAAAAATCATCATTTTATTTTATACCGATTTCAAAGTTTAAATGGTATAATTAAAACAAACAAATTCAGGAATTGTAATTAAAGACCTAACCTTAATTACAACATTAACACAAGAGGAAATATAGCTATTAATTTTCATAAAATCTATAAAAAACATATTTAAACGATTAAATGCAATGTTGAATATCTTTTATTTTGTTGTTTAATCGCAAATTTTTCGGGATTAATTTTCAAGAATTCAAAAAAATGTAATAACATTTAAAATTAAATGGAAACTGGTATTGTTATAAAAACAGACTAGCAGAGTAACATAGACAAACTAATAAGTAAACTAAATTAGTAACTTTATATTGGCATACGAATTTTTAAGCGCTTCATTCGCCGCTTTAAGATCTAACCAAACAACTTTAGTAATCCCCTCAGCTTCTTGCGGATATAATTTTCCTGAAAAAGTAGTTTTCATTTCAAACCAATAAGTGATTTTTATTTTAAATTTCCCATTGCGCTTAAAAATATGGTAAGTCGTTGGTAGTGGTTTTGTTATCTTTAAATCTTTAACCCCTGTTTCCTCTTGAACCTCTCTTATAGCTGTGGCTTCTATAGATTCTTTGCCTTCTACTTTTCCTTTAGGCAAATCCCATTTGTCATTTCTATAAATAAAAAGTATGTCGCCATTAGTATTATAGACTTTTCCTCCTCCAGCAATAACATTAGGCAATTTTTTTAAAAACTTTTTTAATAGTTTATCTTCATTGTGATGAATTAAATGAATGGCTTTTATTTTCTTTTTGGATAATGTTTCCAAAATAGAATCTATGCTAGCATCTTTAAGCAAAAAGTTTTTAAAATTAGTTTCTTTTTCTACTTTAGAAGTAAGAATAATAGGTTTATCATTAACAAATATACGATACATCTATAATGTTGATTGGTTTGGCGGTCACATAAATTACAGGAGTGTAATATCGTAATAAAAAAAATTCTATGTACTATTATTTGCAATATTGTAACCCCTTTTTATGAAGCTGTTTAAACTTTTTTCAATTTGCTAAAAAAATGCTTTTTTGCGTGCATATTTCACAATTTTTGACTTCCGTAGCGCTGCTATGCAACTAAAAAATTGCTATACCTGGTCACAAAAACACTATTTTTCACTTAAACCAAGAAATTTTAAATTACCCCTTGTATAAAAATTAAAATTTAGTCCTAATCATAAAAAATTTAGGCGCTTTACATTTAAAATAATCTTTATTTATTCTCCGCAAAGTTTAATTTAACAATATCTATTTATTTCTCTAGTAGAAACTAATTTATTGTTTAATTTTGTCTTATGATTTTTGACAAATATACCGCTAAACAAACCGCAAAAGTTTTACTACAAATTAATGCCATTAAATTAGAACCTGAAACGCCTTTTACCTGGGCATCTGGTTGGAAATCTCCAATATATTGTGACAATAGAATTGTTTTATCGTTCCCAGCTATTAGAAACTATATTAGAGAAGAAATGGGTAAATTTATAGAACAGCATTATGGCAAACCAGATGTTATCGCAGGGGTTGCAACAGGCGCCATAGGGATTGGAATTCTAGTGGCAGAATATTTAGGGCTTCCTTTTATTTATGTAAGGCCAGAGGCCAAAAAACATGGGCGTCAAAACCAAATAGAAGGCTTTATTGAAGCGGGACAAAATGTAGTGGTCGTTGAAGATTTAATAAGCACTGGAAAAAGCAGTTTAAATGCGGTTAAAGCGTTAAGAGAAGCCAATACAAATGTGAAAGGAATGATTGCCATTTTCTCTTACGGATTTGATATCGCTAATTCTAATTTTGAAAAAGAACAAGTTAACTTGCATACATTAAGTAGCTACGAATCAATTCTGGAAGAAGCTTTAGAAACTAATTATATTACAGAGAAACAGCAAGACACTTTATCCATCTGGAATGAAAATCCAGGTCAATGGAACGCTATTTGATAGGACTATTAAAACAACATCATACACATGAATTTAGAATCTCCAAAAGTAACCGTACGCAAATCGACTCAAGACACCTTTGACTTCTTAGTTGACATCCAAAATTTCGAAAAATTAATGCCTGAAAACATTAGTAAATTTGAAGTTCTGGACGATGATAAGTTTCTTTTTGCATTAAAAGGGATGCCCGAAATAGTCCTGAAAAAGAAAGAAGTAATTGCGCCTAATAAAATTACGCTTGGTGCCGCTGGCGGTAAAATAGATTTTGGACTTATCGCAAATATTACTGAAATAGACTCAAATTCTAGTGAAGTGCAATTAAATTTTGAAGGCGATTTTAACCCAATGATGGCCATGATGATAAAAGGCCCTATTGGAAAATTTATTGAAACCTTAGTCACAAACATGGAGACTATTATCTAACTTTCGTTTTTAAATACAACAAAACAGCTCTCGATTTCTTTATTCCTGAAAAAAATTAAAATGAGTTCTAATAAAGCAACTCAATTTCTTTTAAATTAAAAGATTTTAGATCATTATCTTCAAGTAGGATTTGTATACAACCTTCATGAGAAATACCAGATATAAATCCTGAAAACAATTCCCCTTGTGCATTTTTGAAGGTTGAAGGTTTATTTTTTTTAAATAACAGCGATTCATATTCTGTTTTTAAAATAGAATACTGCTGTTCTTCCAATATAGAAAAATAAGCTTTTAAATTAGAAATAAAAACCAACAGTAGTTCTTCTAAATTAAAGGATTTACCCATAATAGATTTTAAAGAAGAAGCCTGGGGTAAGTCTATAAAGGTGGTTTGATTTACATTAAGCCCAACACCAATAACAGAAGATGACAAAACATTTTGTTTAATGACATTCTCAATTAAGATCCCACATATTTTTTTATTCTCTGACAAAATGTCGTTAGGCCATTTTATACTTATTTTTGGAATGTTTAGACCATTTAATAGTTTTGCTATGGATAACGCAACAACGACATTTAAATAATACTGACTGTTAAAATCTAAAAACCGCACATCTTTAAACACACTAATGGTAAGGTTTTTTGAAGCATTAGAGCGCCATATTGTTCCCATTTGCCCTCTTCCCTGTGTTTGATTTTTAGCAATAACAATTGTATAATCTTCAAGTAATTCTTCGGCACTCAAATTACGTAAGTAAGAATTTGTGGAATCGATGGCATCAAGTTTGATTATACGCATAAAAATTGGTTATCTTCGTTAGCTAAAAACTTATGATTTCTTTAGACTATAAAGAACCTAAAAATAATAACTTTGCACAAATTAAATTAGCTTAATGGTGAAAAAACAAACTAATGCAGATAATCTCATTACTACGATAATTAGCGGGATTGAAGATGTAAAAGGGAAAGAAACAACTATTTTAGACCTGCGAGAATTAGAAAATACAGTTTGTGATTATTTCATTATATGTGAAGGGACTTCTAATACGCAAGTAAATGCCATTGTTAGTTCAATACAAAAAAAAGTGAGTAAGACAATTAAGGATAAACCATTTAATATTGAAGGAGAAGATAATGCCGAGTGGGTTTTGATGGACTATGTTAATGTAGTAGTGCACGTGTTTCAAAAACATATACGAGAATATTACGACATTGAAAGCCTTTGGGGAGATGCTAAAACCACAATTATTAAATCAAATTATTAAAACATATCTATGGCAGATAATAAAAAAAATACAACTCCAAAGAAACCTAAATTTAATGCGTGGTGGATTTATGGTGCAATCATTATTGGAATCATTGCATTAAACTTATTTAGTAGCAATGGAATAAGTGAGGCAAATAAAACATCGGTATCCGATTTTTTTGAATATTTAAAAAATGGCGATGTTAAGAAAGTAAAAATTATAACTAATGCTAGAAAGGCTAAAATATATTTAACTAAAGAAGCCTTAGAAAAAGAAATTCACAAAAAAGCAAAGGCGAAATCTTTCCCATTCGCAACCTCTCCTACGCCCAATTATACTTTTGATTATGGCGACTTACAGAATTTCGAGAATAACATTGAAAACATCCAGAAAGACTATAAGGTTAATTTTTCTCTAGATTACGACAAAGAGAATAATGCCTTTGGAGAACTCATATTTAGCCTTCTGCCTTTTATTTTATTAATTGGTGTTTGGATATTTATTATGCGTCGAATGTCTGGCGGCGGTGGCGGCGGTGCTGGTGGTCAAATTTTTAATATCGGCAAATCTAAAGCCAAGCTTTTTGATGAGAAAACAGATGTTAAAACCTCATTTAAGGATGTTGCAGGACTAGAAGGTGCTAAAGAAGAAGTTCAAGAAATTGTCGACTTTCTAAAAAACCCAGAAAAATACACCTCACTAGGTGGAAAAATACCCAAAGGTGCCTTACTAGTAGGATCGCCTGGAACAGGAAAAACGCTATTAGCTAAAGCCGTAGCCGGTGAGGCTAAAGTGCCTTTCTTTTCATTATCAGGATCAGATTTTGTAGAAATGTTTGTTGGTGTTGGTGCCTCTCGTGTAAGAGACTTATTTAAACAAGCTAAAGAAAAATCGCCTTCCATTATTTTTATTGATGAAATTGATGCCATTGGTAGAGCTCGAGGAAAAAATGCCATGTCTGGAAGCAATGACGAGCGAGAAAACACACTAAACCAATTATTAACTGAAATGGACGGTTTTGGCACCAATACCAATGTTATTGTTATTGCCGCAACTAACCGAGCAGACATACTAGATAAAGCCTTGATGAGAGCCGGACGATTCGATAGACAAATCTATGTAGATCTTCCCGATGTTCGTGAACGTAAAGAGATTTTTGAAGTACATTTAAGACCCTTAAAAAAAGCTGAAGGTTTAGACTTAGATTTCCTTTCAAAACAAACTCCTGGCTTCTCTGGTGCCGATATCGCTAACGTTTGTAATGAAGCTGCTTTAATCGCTGCAAGAAACAATAAAAAAGCAGTTGATAAACAAGATTTCCTAGATGCAGTAGATCGAATTATTGGAGGATTAGAAAAGAAAAATAAAATTATTACTCCAGAAGAAAAGCGGGCCATTGCTTTTCATGAAGCGGGACATGCCACCGTAAGTTGGATGTTAGAACATGCGGCTCCTCTAGTAAAAGTTACCATTGTACCCAGAGGCCAATCGCTGGGAGCTGCTTGGTATCTCCCAGAGGAACGCTTAATTGTAAGACCAGAACAAATGCTGGATGAAATGTGTGCTGCACTTGGAGGTCGAGCTGCGGAAAAAGTGATCTTTAATAAAATCTCTACTGGGGCATTAAGTGATTTAGAAAAAGTGACCAAGCAAGCCAGAGCTATGGTAACTATATATGGGCTTAGTGATAAAGTTGGTAATTTAACTTATTACGATTCTAGCGGCCAAGAACATGGCTTTACGAAACCTTATAGTGAACAAACTGCTGAAATAATAGACAAAGAGATTTCTGAAATTATTGAAAAACAGTACAATAGGGCAATTACTTTACTTGAAAAAAACAAAGATAAATTATCCCAATTAGCAGAAGTATTGCTTGATAAAGAAGTCATTTTCAAAGACAATCTAGAAAAAATATTCGGAGAAAGATCGTTTGATAAAGTTAATTCTTCGTTAGAGGAAGAAAGCTAAATTTTTAATCTAATCATAAATGATTATTAAAAATCTATAATTATCGCCTTAGTTAATTTCAGATTTTCTATATTTGGTAGATTAAATCCCTAAGAAAATTTAGATTATAGCAGTGTGAATGAGTCTTTTTAGAAATTTTTTTCGTTCTAAATCGCAAAACGAAAAAGAAAAAATAAAATTTACAGATAGAGGTAAGTATATGCCTAGACAAAACCTGCCAATAGATGAAAGTTTTACTATAAACTTTAAAGCTAATGGCGGCAAATTCTTGTATTGCGAAAATCAAAGAGAAATAGACGAAACATTGAACAACATTTTAATTGAAAATGATTGGAAAAATGAATATGCTTATTTCTATGATAAGAATTTAGAAGACCGATTTAAAAACGCACATTTAAAAACCGATCATTATTTAAATAATGCTACTTATTTTGTTACCACTTGTGAAAATCTAATTGCCGACGATGGATCGCTTTTAATAAGCTCTAACCAAATAGCCGAAAAAAAACTTCATGAATTTCCCAACAACTTTATTGTCTTTGCAACAACAAGTCAAATAGTTACAAACATTGGAGAAGGCCTTAGAGAAATAAAAACTAAAAACACTTCTAACATTCCTACTAATATTACCACCATAAAACATTTTAAAGACCTAGCTGAAAAAGACTTCTTAAGCTATGGGAGTAGTTCAAAAAACTTATATTTGCTTCTGCTAGAAGACTTGTAATACATGAAGGAAATATTAACCAGATCGTTATCAGGTTTATTATATATAACAGTATTAATTACCTCATTACTTAATGAGCATGTGTTAACTATTGTGTTCTATTTCTTTGGCATTGTATGTCTTTCAGAATTAAAAAAACTCATTAACCTAAATAGTTTTTTTCCCTATATTATATTCACAGTAATGTATTTTATCTTTGGTTATTGGCAACTTGTAATGAACTCTACATATGGATTAGAAGAGGCCACACAAATTTTACAAGTACTAACCATATTTGTACAGTTATTCCTAATTAAGGATCTGTTTTCAAAAAAAAACATTCCCCTGTACAATACGAAACGCTACATCATCACAACGCTTTATTTATCGAGTAGTTTTGTGTTTTTAATACTTATTGCTAATTATAAAAATGTGTTTTCCCCTAAATTAGTTTTAGGTTCTTTTATACTAATCTGGGTGAGTGATAGCTTTGCTTATTTAGTTGGAAAAAACTTTGGAAGACAAAAATTATTCTCAAGTGTTTCACCCAAAAAAACGGTTGAAGGTTTTCTTGGTGGATTATTTTTTGCCTGTATTTCAAGCTATTTTATTGCTATCTTTACACAAACATTAAGCTTTAACAAATGGCTTATATTAAGCATAATTATTAGCATAATAGGGACGTTAGGAGACTTAATAGAGTCTAAATTTAAACGCCAAGCCAACGTTAAAGACAGTGGCATTATTATGCCTGGACATGGCGGTCTTTTTGATCGCTTCGATAGTATAATTTTTGCTGCACCGTTTATTTATTTATTCTTAAGAGTATCTCAATATGTTTCATAAAGAAGGACATAAAATTATTTTAATCACATTAATTATTGTCATTGCTAGTGTATTATTAGTAGACCATTTTATTATTAATTCTTGGTTGAAAATTATGCTGTTTTCACTATTAACAGTCTTTCTTTTTTTAATTCTTCAGTTTTTTAGAAATCCAAAAAGAAATACAATAACAAATGAAGCGGCTGTTGTTTCTCCTGTAGATGGAAAAGTAGTAGTCATTGAAGAGGTTTATGAACCAGAATACTTTAAAGACAAACGCATACAAGTAAGTGTGTTTATGTCGCCTATTAATGTGCATGTTACACGCTATCCATTAAGTGGAAAAGTCGTTTTTAGCAAATACCACCCCGGAAAATACCTAGTCGCATGGCATCCCAAAGCGAGTGAAGAAAATGAGCGCACTACTGTTGTTGTAGAAAACAAAAACAATATAAAAGTGTTATACAGGCAAATTGCTGGTGCTCTTGCTAAGCGTATTATAAATTATGCCAAACTGGACGATACGGCCACTCAAGGCAGTGACTCTGGCTTTATAAAATTTGGTTCAAGAGTTGATCTCTATTTACCATTAAATAGTACCATTAAAGTCCAACTTAATCAAAAAGTTAGGGGCGGTGAAAGTATTATTTCTGAAATGTAATGACTCCTGAAGAATTAGATATTGCCTTTAAAGATGCCGTTAATCGCATTAATATGCATACCGAACCATTTCCGGCAGATACCCTTCTTAAACTTTATGCGTACTATAAAAAAGCAACTAATAACTACAGCAGGCCAAGTGGCAAGGATGCGTTAATAAATGCTTTTAAAACTAATGCATTATTCCAAATCCAAAACATTACTCAAGACGAAGCCAAAACCATTTATATCGAACTAGTTAACAACTATTTTTTGTATAGAAAGTAGTTTATTTTTTAAACCGCTACAACCAAAGGCTTTTAAATTAAGTTAGAAAATTTATTTTTTTGGTACTCAGAGAAGCTACCAAAAGTGGTCGATACTTATTCATAATGGGGTATTATTTTAAATTAACGTGATTTCGATCTAAGGATTTAGAATGAAAAAGCCGCCAAATTGAGTGGTTTTTCAGAGTGAAACGAAGAAAAACTGTATCGAAATTAGGCTTTTGATTGAAAATTTATTGGTCTTCGATACTAAGGTAAATTTTCTTATACCGAACTCACATTAAATTAGTTTTTATTTATACACTTTAGGGGTTAGTAACATTTTAAATAGCGTATTTTTTAAGGATATAAAATCACGAATATGCCACCGCCGCCATCACAAACCAAGAGTATCTCACAGCTAGAAAGCACAAAATGGCATTACTACTTCCTAATTACACATCGAAAACCAGTGTGATCTTGACTTGAATAAGGGTCGCTATTCATTCTCATATTTATTTTATACCCGCCGCAATAAGAATCATTACAAAGAAATGAGCCCCCTTTTGTTATTCTTTTTTTCATATATGGCGTCATTGGATCGTATGAAGTTTCTGATCCTTGAGGGTCTCTCACAAGACCTTTTTCTTTACATTCCTTAAAATAATCGATGTGGTAATAATCTTTGCACCACTCCCATACATTTCCGCCTAAATCGTAAACGCCATATGAATTAGGTTTGAAGCTCCCCACTGGTGCTGTATTAGCATATCCATCAGAATTCAAGTTAGTTTCGGGGAATTTTCCTTGAAAATAATTTGCCTGAGGTTTCTTATCATTAGGGCGAGTATTTCCCCAAGGGTATATTGCTTTAAAATTTTTATCCATAGCAGCTAATACCCATTCAGCCTCAGTTGGTAAATCTTTTCCTGCCCATTTAGCATAACTCATTGCATCAAACCAAGAAACATGTACTACAGGATGATCCATTAAAGACTCAATACCACTATTAACGCCTTTGGGGTGTTTCCAATTAGCACCCAACTCCCATTTCCACCATTGCGTATAATCATTATAGCTGTCTACTTTTGTGCTATTAAAGACAATAGAGCCAGCCTTCATAATAGAATCTGGAAATCGTTCTGTTCCAGGAGGCAGTTGAGACTTTAATTCGTCCCACGTTGGTTTTCTCTCTGCTGTTGTTATGTAACCTGTCGCTTCAACAAATTCTGAAAATTGCTTATTAGTCACTTCATATTTGTCAATATAAAAACCACTAACCTCAACTTTATGTTTTGGGAATTCTCCGGGGTGTCCTTCATTTTCATTTACTCCCATTTCGAATTGAGCGCCTTCTACCCAAGCCATGTTATATGGGGCATCTGCACTTTTATTTTGTTGTTTTTCACCAAAACTATTACAAGTTAAAAAGGCAAACAAAATATAAAGTAATGTTATCGATTTACAGTATTTCATGTTTCTTAATTCACTTTTAAATAATAGCCCTATAAAAACACAATATTAGGTTTAATTTTTTTATTCTCTCTCCAATATGGTCATTTATTGCAGTGTAAACTCTCACTTTTTCAGATAGACCTTAGGGCTAAAAGGTCTATTTTAGATTACTAATATGGACAATCAAGTGCTTAGAATCACGTATATTTATGTTTTAATATTAAATGTATTCTCTATCTAAAAACGATAACCGTTTTTTAAGGGACGACTACTTACTTTTAAACTAAAACTAAATGTCTCCTCGAGCCTTTCGGCTGTCTACCAAGACAATCGTGAGTAAAGAGGTTTTTTGTAAAAATGTATATGATTAACTATGACAGAAACAATGAGGCCTCGACTCCGCTCGACCAGACAGAGAACTAAATAATATAAACTAAAACTAAATGTCTCCTCGAGCGCAGTCGAGAGGTATCTTATGAAAACGACTTTAATATACATTTCTATATTAATTTTTCTTTTAGTTTTTTCATGTAAAAAACTAAAAGAAAAAGAATTAATAGTAAAAGAAATTGAAACACCAATTATTACTGATGAGTTTAAACTTAATTTCTTGAATGAAATTTTAAAAGACAAATCCAATAAGCATATATATGCTTACGATTATGTTAATCCATATATACGGTATAAAAATTTTGAATACACAGGGAGAGTTTAAACAATGAATATCCAAAACTACATAAACGGCAAATTCCATAACCCAATAGAAAATAATTGGATAGACAACTATAATCCTGCTAATGGAGAAATTTATGGACAAATTCCAAACTCTGGAAAGGCAGATGTAGAAAATGCTTACAATGCAGCCAAAGCGGCATTTACGAAGTGGTCGCAAACCAGTTTGGAAGAACGCAGTCGCATACTTATAAAAATTTCAGAATTATTAGAACAAAATCTAAAGCGTTTTGCTGAAGCAGAAAGTAAAGACAATGGTAAACCTATTAGTTTAGCTAAAGCAGTAGACATCCCTAGAGCGGCAAGTAACTTTCGGTTTTTTGGTTACGCCATTACACAATTTGCAAGTGAAAGCCATGAAAGTGTTGGGCAAAAGGCAATAAATTACACCCTGCGACAACCCATTGGGGTGGTGGGTTGTATTTCACCTTGGAACCTCCCACTCTATCTCTTTACTTGGAAAATTGCTCCTGCCATTGCTGCAGGGAATTGCATAATAGCAAAACCAAGCGAAGTAACCCCAATGACGGCCTACCTTTTAGGTGAGATCTTAACTGAAGCTGGTCTTCCTAAAGGCGTATTAAATATTGTTCATGGTCTAGGAGCAACTACTGGGCAGGCCATTGTAGAACACCCAGAAATAAAAGCCATTTCATTTACTGGCGGTAGTGCTACAGGTGCCCATATTGCAAGAGTAGCCGCACCGTTATTTAAAAAATTGTCTTTAGAATTAGGCGGGAAAAACCCAAACCTCATCTTTGCCGATTGCGATTATGAAAACATGCTAGAAACTACGGTGCGCTCTTCTTTTGCCAATCAAGGGCAAATTTGCCTTTGCGGGAGCCGCATTTTTATAGAAAAAACGATCTATGAGAAATTTAAAATCGATTTTGTAAACAAAGTAGAAAAATTAAAAGTGGGGCATCCTTCTGATGCAAAAACTAATATTGGTGCTTTAGTTTCGAAATCACATTTAGAAAAAGTAACCCATTACATAAATCTTGCTAAACAAGAAAACGGAAAAATTATTTGCGGTGGTAAAACCGTTAGCGTTGAGGGCTATGAAAACGGTTATTATTTAGAGCCTACAATAATAGAAGTAAAGAGTAACGATTGCCGTATAAATCAAGAAGAAATTTTTGGTCCAGTTGTTACGATTATGCCTTTTACAACTGAAAAAGACGTTTTAGAAATGGCTAACACTGTAAATTATGGTTTATCGGCAACACTTTGGACTAACAATCTTAAACGCACCCTACGCTTAAGTCACCAATTACAAGCTGGCATTGTTTGGGTAAATACATGGATGCTTCGCGATTTAAGAACCCCTTTTGGAGGTATGAAAGCTTCAGGAGTTGGTCGAGAAGGTGGTTTTGAAGCTTTACGGTTTTTTACTGAAGCCAAAAATGTATGCATTAAATATTAAGAAAGGGGTGATGCTGAATTTATTTTCAGTAACGCAATTAGAGTAAAACACTAACTTAAAAAAGATTCTCGCCTTTGCGAGAAATAGTATGGATTTAAACTTAAACAATAAAAATGCTTTAGTTTGTGGAAGCACACAAGGTATAGGAAAAGCAACTGCTATAGCACTAGCGCAAGAAGGGGCAAACGTTACTTTAATCGCTAGAAATGAAGACAAGCTAAAACAAGTCGTTAGTGAATTGCCTTCAACTAGAAATCACAATTACATTGTTGCTGATTTTTCTAACCCAGAAGTTTTAAAAATCAAAGTTTCAGAACATATTAAAACACAAAATGGGTTTCACATTTTAATAAATAATACTGGTGGTCCTAAAAGTAGTTTGCTGCACAATGCTTCTGTTGAAGAGTTAACGACTGCTTTTAGTATGCATGTGGTTTGCAACCAGATTTTAGTTAAAGAAACCCTTTCGTTTATGAAGAGTGAACGCTATGGGCGTATAATAAACGTCATCTCAACTTCAGTTAAAGAACCCATACCTGGTTTAGGAGTAAGTAACACGATTAGAAATGCTGTTGCAAACTGGAGTAAAACATTAGCCGGTGAATTAGGGGAATTTGGAATTACTGTAAACAATGTATTGCCTGGTTTTACTGATACGGCCAGACTAGATCAAATTATTAAGATAAAAGCCGACCGCCAAAATACTTCTATTGAAGACATGACACAACTTATGAAAAACTATGTCCCCGCCAAACGTTTTGCTAGACCAGAAGAAACCGCAAAAGCAATTACTTTTTTGGCAAGCGATGCTGCTAGCTATATTAATGGGATTAACCTTCCTGTGGATGGCGGAAGAACAAAATCGCTTTAAGTTCTTGCCAAAAACCTCTGTGTGGATAAAATGCGTTTTTAAAACGGGTCTGGTCTTCGTATATTTATATCAATAAAATAAAACACAATGAGTAACTTAGTGTCTCCCCTTAATTTTAAAGCTTGGATTGAAGAAAACCGTCATTTATTAAAACCGCCTGTGGGTAATAAATGTGTATGGAAAGATGGTGATTTTATTGTTATGGTTGTTGGCGGACCCAATAGTAGAAAAGATTACCATTATAATGAAACTCCAGAATTTTTCTATCAAATTGAAGGTGATATTGTATTAAAAATTATAGATAAAGGCACTCCAAAAGAGGTGCATATAAAAGAAGGTGATATTTATTTATTACCGCCAAAAGTGCCGCATTCTCCTCAACGTGGCGCCAATACTATTGGCTTAGTTATAGAGTATAAACGTCCTAAAGATATGAGAGACGCACTATTATGGTTTTGCGAACATTGCGTCACCAAACTCTATGAAGAAGATTTTACAATAAAAAATATAGAAACGGACATGCCTAAAATTTTTGATAACTATTATAATGATGAGCATAAACGCACCTGTCCTAATTGCAGCAAGGTCATGCAACCGCCTAAAAAAATGAAGATTGAATAAACTTATATTAATGTATAGCATTCCTAATCGCAACGAAAAGGATAAAAGACATTACTTAATAGTAGATTAACAACCCTTTCCTTTTGGGAGAGATTATAGAGGGATTACCATGAAAAAACGCAAGCTTAGAATTAACGGTCACTCACATTTACTTCCCTACCCTGAAGAAATCCCTAAATTCATGAAAGATAAAGGCATTTTCTGGGTAGATAAAGACCGAAAATTCATGCTACAAAAAGATTGGAGCCGTCCTGTAACCGATTCTAGTTTCTTTTTAGATGAAAAATTAGAATGGATGGAACGCTACAAGCTCGATCATGCGGTGGTACTCAACCTCTCTCAATTATACGGCAATGGATTGCGAGTTGAAGAAATGAAAAAAGCACTTCGCTTTCAAAACGATTTTAATGCCAGAATACAAAATGAGCACCCCAGTAAGTTTACCTGTGGTTTTGTAGTTCATCCAGGCTTTGTTCGCGGGGCTTGCTGGGAAATTGAGCGTTGCGTTGAAGAATTAGGCATGCAACTGCTTTGTTTACCAACGCACTATATGGATACCATAGGCACTTGGCGCTGCATTTTTGATGAAGAAAATGAGCCCATTTTTGAATTGGCTAATAAATTTAATTTAGCTGTAGAGGTTCATCCTTACGATGGTGAAAAATTTATCAAACTAGAAAATACGAGCTGGCGTTTTCATCTCATATGGATGCTTGCCCAATGCGCAGATGCTTATCATTTTTTGACCCTAAATGGTTATCAAGACAAATACCCAAACATGAGAACTTGTTTTGCCCATGGCGGGCAATTAGCACAAATAAATTTAGGAAGGCGTATTCAAGGTTTTGATGGCAGACCCGATTTATTTGAAGGCAAAAGCCATCCTAGAAAAGCAGTGGGTCATAGAAACATTTTTTTCGATACCCTCGTTCACGATACAGGGTCACTTAAACTATTAGTAGAGAATCAGGGCTCTAAACAAGTGATTATGGGTTTAGACGATCCGTACCCACTAGGAGAAATGGAAAGCACCAAACAGTCTTCTTATCCTGGAAAAATATTAGATCTAGCGCTAGAACGCCAAATTATTAATGATGCCGAAAAAGATGCCATTTGGCAGGATAATGTTTTACAATGGTTGTGTGGTAATGACGAAATTGCAAAACAAAAATTAATAGACAGGATAGTATCGTAATCGCATTCAGTAGGCCTCTCGCTATGTATTTCAAAAATACATTGTCGTAATTAATGTTAACTCATTTTCGGTAAAATATAAAAAGTTAAGATCGTTATTCAAACAGCTATTAAAGCATTATCAATAATACGCGCGACTACTTCTGGGTTTAATAACGTACTTATATCGCCCAAGTTATCACTTTCATTATGTGCTATTTTTCGTAAAATGCGTCGCATTATTTTTCCACTTCTGGTTTTTGGCAAGCCTTCGGTAAATTGTATTTTTTCGAGTTTGGCAATTGGTCCAATGCGTTCTGCGATAAGCTGATTAATCTCTTTTCTCAAATTTCCGTGATTCCTATCTTCCCCAGCACTTTTTAAGGTAATATACCCATACAAGGCATTTCCCTTTATCTCATGAGGATACCCAACAATAGCACTTTCTGCCACAGCAGGATGTTCATTTATAGCGTCTTCAATGGGAGCGGTTCCTAAATTATGACCAGCAACAATAATAACATCGTCTACTCGCCCAGTGATTCTATAATAACCCACTTCATCTCTTAACGCACCATCTCCTGTAAAATATTTGTTATCGAAAGCCGAAAAATAGGTGTTTTTATAACGCTCATGATTGCCCCAAATACTTCTTGCAATGCTTGGCCAAGGAAATTTAATACACAAACGCCCTTCTACTTGATTGCCCTTTAGTTCATTTCCATTTTCATCCATTAGAGCAGGTTGAATCCCAATAAAAGGCAAAGTTGCATAAGTGGGCTTTGTTGGCGTTACATAAGGAATAGGCGTTAACATGATACCGCCGTTTTCAGTTTGAAAAAAGGTATCGACTATGGGGGCTTTGTTTTTCCCTACATTATCATCGTACCAGTGCCAGGCTTCTTCATTAATAGGCTCGCCAACTGTTCCTAATACCTTAAGAGAGGACAAATCGTACTTTTCCACATAACTTAAATCTTCTTTAGCTAATGCCCTAATTGCAGTAGGTGCCGTATAAAATTGAGTTACTTTATGTTTTTGTACCACTTCCCAAAAACGCCCGTAATCTGGATAGCTAGGCACGCCTTCAAAAAGAACCGAGGTTGCACCATTTGCTAAGGGGCCGTAGGCGATATAACTATGCCCTGTAATCCATCCAATATCGGCAGAGCACCAATAAATATCATTTTCTTTATATTGAAATACATTTTTAAATGTATATGCTGCATAGATCATATAACCAGCGGTGGTATGCAACATGCCTTTAGGTTGCCCCGTAGATCCAGAAGTATATAAAATAAACAAGGGCGATTCGGCATCCATTATTTCAGCCTCGCATACTGCAGAAGCCTTATCTAATAAGGGTTGCAACCAATGATCGCGACCCGAATGCATTTTTATTTTTGAAGCGATTCGCTTTACAACAAGCACATTTTCTACACTAGGGCATTCTTTAAGTGCCACATCTACAATTCCTTTTAAATCTATGGTTTTATTTCCTCTAAAGGAGCCGTCAGTAGTAACTACTAATTTACAATCACTATCGTTAATTCTGGTCGCTAATGCAGAAGATGAAAATCCTGCAAACACAACAGAATGCACCACACCAATACGTGCGCAGGCTAACATAGAAACCACTAATTCTGGAATCATTGGTAAATACAAACACACACGATCTCCTTTTTTAAGACCTTTATTTTTTAGTACGTTGGCCATTTTACAAACCCGCTCATACAACTCATTATAAGTAATGTGTAATGCGCCTTCTTCTGGGTTATTGGGTTCAAACAAAATGGCGGTTTTATTTCCTCTCGTAATGAGATGCCTATCTAAACAATTCTCGGTAATATTTAATTTAGCGCCTTCAAACCACTTAATTTCTGGTTTTCTAAAATCCCAGTTTAATACCTTATCCCACTTTTTTCGCCATAAAAAATGCTCTTCTGCAATTTCTTCCCAAAACAATTCTGGATCGTTAACCGATTTTCTATAGATTTGATAATACTCTTCTAAATGTTTTATGTGATAATTACTCATAGTCTTTTTAATATCAATAAAATTTCAATAAAACTATTAAATTATAACAATATAATAAGCTCTAAATTGATAAAAGTAAATCCGTTTATAAAAAAATAAAAAAGTATGTTATATCACTACTTATAGTTATGTATTATTACATTAAATAATGATGCTTGAATAAAAAAAAGATTAATATTTTTTATTTTTAAATGTTAAGGCTTATATTGTTAGCCCTAAATAAACCTACTTATGACTAAAAACCTACTATTCATTTGCTTTATAGCAATTTTCACATCTACTGTTTTTTCTCAGAAAAAAATAGATCCAACTCCAGAAGACATTACAATTGCAAAAAATTTAAAGGAACAATTTCCTGACGATGATATTGCTCTAGACAAAAGTTTGGACTTTGTTTCATTTGCATTTAATAAAAGTGATGATAAAGTGACTGTTAATCATAATTTAAGGGAGAGTATGATTAATTTAAATTCAAGGTCAGATATTCAAAAATACTCATTTTATGATGGCAGTTCTACAATAACTAACTTCTCTGTTTACTATAAAAACAAACGCTTAACAAAATTTTATCCTAAAGATGAAGCTTATACCAGTAATGATCTTTTTCACAATGACAGCAGGGTTAAATATGTAAACTTAGATTTTCCGCAACAGGGCTATCGCTATTTGACTTCTATAGATAAAAAATATAATGATGTTAAATACTTTACGAAATTATATTTCAATTCAGAATATCCAACTTTAAAAAAAATAATCATTATAAAAGTACCTAATTGGTTAAATCTTGAATTAAAAGAAATGAATTTTGAAGGTTATGATATTCAAAGAGAAACAAAGAAAAATGAAAAAGATAATTCAATAATTTATACTTTCTCTATTGAAAATATTTCTGCAATGTACAAAGAGAAAAATTCTCCTGGTCCAACCTATATATATCCTCATATTCTCATTTTAGCAAAATCTTATACTTTTAAAAATGACACAAAAAACTTATTTAGTTCTACTAAAGATCTTTATAAATGGTATCATTCATTAACCGAAAGTTTAAAAAATGATAATACTGCTTTAAAAAGTAAAGTTGAAGAATTAATCAAAAACGCAAAAAATGACGAAGAGAAAATAAAAAACATTTATTACTGGGTTCAAGATAATATTCGTTACATCGCTTTTGAAGATGGTATTGCTGGTTTTAAACCAGATGAGGCTTCAAATGTATTTAATAAGAAGTATGGCGATTGTAAAGGCATGGCTAATCTTACAAAACAAATGCTTATTGAAGCTGGTTTTGATGCAAGATTAACTTGGATTGGCACAAAGCGAATTGCTTATAACTATTCTATACCTAGTTTGTCTGTAGATAATCACATGATTTGTACATTACTTAAAGATGGAAAAACAATTTTCTTAGACGGTACAGAAAAATTTAATGCGCTTGGGGAGTATGCAAATCGAATTCAAGGGAAACAGGTACTTATAGAAGATGGTGATAATTTTATTTTAAAACATGTTCCCAATAATACGCCAACTTTTAATAAACAAAAAGTAAATTATTCACTTGTTCTTAATGGAGACGTAATAGAAGGCTCTGTAAACAAATCGTTTAATGGTGAAAGCAGGTCTAATTTGCTTTACTATTTTCATACATTAAAAAACGATAAAAAAGATAGTTTTTTAGAAAATTATCTAAATCGAGGCAATACAAACATTAAAGTATCAAATATTAATACTTCAGATTTATCTAATAGAGATTTAAATATCGAAATGTCTCACGATATTGCTGTTAAAAACGTTGTTTCAAATTTCGATGATACTATTTATATCGACATTGATTTAGATAAAGAGTTTGAGAACTTTACTTTAGATAACAGAAAGACAAACTACATTTTTAGTTCTAAAAAAGATATAGAGTCTACCACTAAATTAAGGATCCCTGATGGCTACGTAGTCTCTAGCTTACCTAAAAACGCTGAAATTTCAAGTGAAAATTATAAGATGTCCATTAACTTCTCTAAGGAGGGTAACGCGATAGTATATAACAAAGCTTTTAAAATAAAAAATGCAGAAATTGAAACTAAAGATTTTGATGAATGGAATGCTTTTATTAAAAAATTAAGTGCCATTTATAAGGAACAAATTACACTAACAAAAAACTAAAATTTATCATGAATACAAATAAATTACTCACTTTATTATTACTCTTTGCAGCATTAGGCTTTTCACAATCTAAACAAGAAATAGAAATAAAAAACTTGTATTGGGGAGACAATGATTCACAAAAAAATAATGCAGATGTCCCTTCAAATTGGGAAAACGAATCTGCAGTAATCTTATATCAAGAATATTTTTATGACTATCATAAATATGCAAAAAACGTAAAATACACTCATGCTATTAGAAAACGTGTCAAATTATTAGACAATGCAGCCATTAAAGAGTATTCTGAATTTTCATTTATTAAAAAATTTAGAGTTAATAAAGGCTATGGTAAAAATGGAAAAAAATTCCTTGGCATAAAAATCATCAAACCAAATGGCGACGAAAAAGAAATTGAAATTGATAAAGAAGCAGTAGAAACAGATACTAATAATGAATACAAATTGGCAATTTCTGGACTTGAAGTTGGCGATATTATTGACTACTATATTCATACAATCGAACCTTTTAAACAAAAATATGGGTATACTTTTAAAAGTATAGAAAGGCCTTTAATTGATATTTACCCCACTAAAGAATTTGTATTACGTTTTAACACCGAAAATGATTTCTTTATTAATTTTAACACCTATAATGGCGCGCCAAAATTAAAACAAATACAGACTGAAAAAAGAAATGATAGGCGTTATGAATTAAGAGCATCTAATCTTAAGAAAAGTGACTATCCTATTTGGTTTAACCCTTATCAAGAGCTACCATTTTTCAAATTTCAAGTTACTTTCGCCCGCAAAGGCTCTTATGAAAATCAAATCTTTAACTTTCTATCTGATGATGAAAAAACAATTAAAGAAAAAGTTAGTAAGGAAGATGTTTTAGAGTTATTTGATAATGAATATGGCAAATTCTCTTCCAAACCTACAAAAACAACCAAATCCTTTGGAGAAACAACTAATTCTAATGAGGAATTGCTTGAAAAAGCTTATTACTATATGAGACACAATTCTAGAAATAAATTTATACAACCTTCAATCATTAGAGAGTCAAAAATCAATTATGATGCTTTTTCTTATTATAAGAACTCATCAGTTTTTATGAATTCAGATAAATATTTTAATGCAAGTTTTACTTCGCTTTTAATAGAATATGAAATTCCATTCGATATTATAGTCTCTAAAAATAGAACAGGTGGAAATATAGAGGATTTACTTTTCTCTTCTGAAGTAAATACACTAATAAGAATAAATTTAGAGACTCCCATTTATATTTCTTTATTCGACACACATTCATTAATTTCTGATATAAATCCTTTAATTGAAAACAGTAAAGCCTACGCATTAAGTTATTCTTATGATGATAGAAGATTAAATGCCGTAAATGAATTTATAATTCCAACCTCATCATATAAAGATAATGAGAGTTTTGAAAAATTAAATGTTTCTTTAAATGATGATATGTCTGGTATTAAAATAGATAGAACTTCAAGTTATAAAGGGCATAATAAAACTTCCATACAAAAAAACTTATTATACTTTTTTGATATTATAGGTGAAGACAATATCATGCACAAAACAAAAAATTATTTTGAAAGAGTAAAAAAGAAAAAGGAAAAGGAAAAGACCCAAAAGGAGTATAATGCTTTGGTTGAAAAATTAAAAAAGAGACAAATAGAGCAATTTAATGCTCATGTAAAAGATGAATATGAGCTAGATATTAAAAATCATTCTTTTGAAATTATAAATACAGGAAGGTATAGTAATCATCCTAGTTTTGTTTTTAGTGATCAATTTGAAATTAACGATGCGCTAATAAAAAAAGCGGGGCCAAATTACATACTCGAAATTGGAAAACTTATTGGAGATCAAGTTAATATAACAGATAAAGAACGTCATCGAAAAGAAAATATTTACTTTAATAACCCTAGATGTTATAGAAATGAAATAAAGTTTGAAATTCCATCAGGATATACTGTTACAGGATTAGATAAATTAAATAAATCTGTAGATAATCCTACGGGGGCTTTTATAAGCACTGCTAAAATTAAAGATAACACTCTCATTATTAACACCTATAAAGCGTATAAGAATAACTACGAGTCTAATTCTAATTGGAATCTTATACTTGATTTTTTAGATGCAGCAAATCAATTTACAAATGAAAAAATATTATTAAAGAAAGGCAAATCTATAGATCAAAAGGTTGCTACAAAGGATTAAACTTGTTGAAATAAATAAAGTATAGCGAGTTTACCCAAAATTTTGGATACTGTCATTTAGCCTAACTTAGTGTCATCATTTGGCTTATTGCCCCTGGATAATATTATTCTGTGCCTATTATAAAGTGCGTTTATTTGTTTTCGTTTTTTGTCAATGACTGCTCTCCTGCTCCACTTGGTATTGTAACATCTCCTGCAATATCTTGAACAGCTTTAGGGGAGCTTTAGTAAATTTCACCTCTAGGAAAGGAACTAAACCATAAAAATTGGATACCATAGATTCCAATTAAACGTCATTCTTTTTTAATGGTTCACAGCTTCTCCTGCTCCACTTGGTATCCTTATATTTTCTACTATTTCTTGTACTTCTTCTGGAGGGGCTTTTGTGAATTTCATCACCACAAAAGCGACTATAAAATTAAACAACATTGCTATTGTTCCAAAACCTTCCGGAGAAATTCCAAACCACCAATTGGCTTTAGTGCCACCACCAAACCAATTAAACTTAAATTTTGTCATATAAAATAGCATCAATATTATCCCTGCAATCATCCCAGAAACAGCACCTTCTTTATTCATTCGTTTATAAAAAATACCCAACACTATGGCCGGAAAAAAAGAAGCTGCTGCTAAACCAAAAGCTAAAGCCACAACGGCTGCAACAAAACCTGGAGGGTTAATACCAAAATAACCCGCTACACAAACGGCTCCCACAGCAGATAAACGCGCTGCTATTAGTTCGCCCTTATCAGAAATTTTAGGGTTTATTATTTTCTTTATTAAATCATGAGATACAGAAGCAGAAATGACCAGCAGTAACCCCGCAGCAGTAGACAATGCAGCTGCCAAACCTCCAGCGGCTACAAGCGCAATGACCCAGTTGGGAAGCCTAGCAATTTCAGGATTTGCCAATACCATAATATCACGATCTATAATTAATTCATTATCGTTTTTATTGGCAAGGTATTGAATAATACCATCATTATTTTTATCTCTAAACGTAATAAGCCCCGTTGTTTCCCATTTCTTAAACCATTCTGGTACACTTGCATAGGGTTGCTTAGACACAGTTTCTATCATATTTGTTCTCGCAAATGCCGCTACAGCAGGGGCTGTAGAATATAAAATAACAATAAGTAATAACGCAATTCCTGCCGATTTTCTAGCATCCTTAACCCTTTTTACTGTAAAAAACCGCACAATAACATGCGGTAAACCTGCAGTACCGACCATTAATGCTAAGGTAATGGCAAATACATCTACTAACGACTTAGTGCCTTTTGTATATTCGGCAAACCCCAAATCGGTACTTAAACCATCTAATTTATCTAATAAATAAGTTCCTGACCCATCTGCTAATTGACTGCCAAACCCTAATTGAGGAATGGGATTCCCCGTCATTTGGATAGAGATAAAAATAGCAGGTACCATGAAAGCAAAAATTAAAACACAATATTGAGCAACTTGCGTATAAGTAATGCCTTTCATTCCGCCAAGAACGGCATAAAACAAGACGATAATCATTCCTATAACAACCCCTGTATTAATTTCAACCTCTAAAAAACGAGAAAAAACAATCCCCACACCTCGCATTTGACCAGCTACATAGGTAAAAGAAACAATAAGGGCACAAAAAACAGCAACAATTCTTGCCGTTTTAGAATAATAGCGATCACCAACAAAATCGGGCACCGTAAACTTTCCAAATTTACGCAAATAAGGTGCTAAAAGTAAGGCTAATAAGACATAGCCTCCAGTCCACCCCATGAGGTATACGGCGCCATCGTAACCAGCAAAAGAAATGATTCCCGCCATTGAAATAAAAGATGCCGCACTCATCCAGTCGGCAGCTGTGGCCATTCCATTTGCTAAAGGGGATACACCACCACTAGCCACATAAAACTCTTTGGTTGAACTCGCTCTAGACCAAATGGCAATGCCTATGTAGAGTGCAAATGTAATCCCAACGATGATATACGTCCAGTTTTGAACACCAATGCCTTCAATTAATAAACTACTCATTATAACCATATTTTTTATCTAGCTTATTCATTAATTTTAGGTAAACAAAAATAAGAATTACAAACACATACATAGCGCCTTGTTGTGCAAACCAAAATCCTAATTTAAAGCCACCTATTTTTATTTTATCTAGTGCGTCTTTGAAGATAATTCCTGCCCCAAAAGACACTAAAAACCATATAATGAGTAAAATGCTTACATATTTGATGTTCTCTTTCCAATAGGCCATCGCCTTTTCTTTATTTTTCATGATTTTTTAATGAATTAAAATAGTGTTTTGCTGCTTTCAAAACCTTTGGTGACAATAATAAAGTGGCTGTCATTGTAGGAATAGCCATTAAAGCAAAAACACCATCAATTAAATTTAGCATTAAACTTAACGAAGTGGTCGCACCTAAAACAATGCTAGCAATGTAAAAATAATTAAAATAATGTTTACGGTGCGCTCCAAAAAGAAAGGCCGCACATTTCATTCCATAGTAAGAATAACTAAATAAAGAGGAAATACTAAAAACAGCTACACATAACATTAATAAATAACTGCCGCCATAAGGAATTGCTTTTGCAAAGGCTGAAGCGGTTAAACTTACTCCATTAGCACCACTAGTTTGCCATACGCCTGTAACTAAAATGGCTAATGCTGTAAGTGTACAGACAATTAATGTATCTATTGCTGGCCCTAACATAGCGACTAACCCTTCACGAATAGGCTCCGTCGTTTTTGCTGCACCATGAGCCATAGGCGCAGTTCCAATGCCTGCTTCATTAGAAAAGGCCCCACGTCGAATCCCTAAAAGAATTAATCCTCCTAGAGCACCTCCAAAAAAGGCTTCGCCTTTATAAAATGAGGCCGAAAATGCATCGGCGAATATTAAACTAAAGTATTTTGGAACTTCAGTTATATGAACTCCCAAAATAATAAGTACCAATACAAAATAGAGTAAAACCATACTTGGTACTAATTTAGAGGCGACTTTACTTATTCTATGTAAACCACCCAAAATAACTATTGCTGTCATAATAACTAGTATTATGCCAATCGTTAAGTTGCTATAAAAACTAACTTTAAAGCCATTGGGTTGTAATACAATATCATTAATGGCTTGGGTAAGTTGATTCACATTAAAAACAGGCAAAACGCCAATAAGACCACAAAGACAAAAGAAAACAGCTAACGGTTTCCATTGTTTCCCTAGGCCTTCCACTATGAAATACATGGGGCCACCTTGGAGGTCTCCATGACTATCTTTTCCTCTAAACATAACTGCCAATGCCGATGTAAAAAACTTAGTGTTCATTCCAATTATAGCGCTAATCCATAACCAAAAAACAGCACCTGGTCCTCCTACTGCTATAGCTACAGCCACTCCCGAAACATTTCCCATACCAATGGTTGTTGATAAGGCCGTTGTTAAGGCTTGAAAATGTGAAATTTCTCCAGGATCGTCTGGGTTATTATATTTTCCTCTTAATACTTGTATGGCATGACCAATGTATCGAAAAGGTAAAAGGCGAGAATATGTAATGAGAAACAGGCCGCCGCCTATTAATATAATTAATAGCGGTACTCCCCAAACAAACGAAGCAAAGTCTTCAATTAATTGATCTATTTTTCCCATTAGTTAATGTGAGCTCAAATGTATTAAAAGCGAACAAATTCTCAACTATTAAAGTCATGTAAAATAAGACAATTATCT
>CALDCO010000170.1 GCA_937937185.1 uncultured Flavobacteriaceae bacterium | reverse complement strand
ACAAGAACCTAGTGCAACACTTACTTATGGAGATAAAACAGAAGGTGTTGGTGGTAGTTATTCATGGAATGGTGAAATTTTAGGGACGGGTAATATGGAAACTACAGCGGCAGAACCCAATACATCAATAGCTCAAGATATAAATTTTATCAAACCTTTTGAGGGTGGTGCTAAAATTAATTGGACCTTCGAGCGAATGCCAGAGGGCACTAAAGTCACTTGGGCCATGAGTGGCAAACAAGATTTTATGACTAAAGCATTTACCGCATTTATGGGGTCTATTGAAAAAACAACTGGCCCGCAATTTGAGCGTGGTTTATTTAAATTAGATAGTATTGCGCAACAAGACATGCAAAAATATTCCATTTATGTTGAAGGCATTACCGAGCACAATGGTGGGTTTTATATTTACAATTCTAGTGCTTGTAGAATGGGCGATTTACCGGCTAAAGTCGCCGAAATGATGCCAAAGTTAAGCACTTATGCTAAAAACAATAATATTACTGCGGCTGGACCGCCTTATGTGCAGTACCATAAAATGGATTTTGAAAATGACTCCGTTATGATTTCTTGCTGTATTCCAACAGTTGCCAGAGTAATTACAACAGAGAGCGATATCCTTTCTGGAAAATTAAAGCCCTTTACTGCTGTACAAACGACTTTAAAAGGAAATTATAATAACTTAAAGCAAGCTTGGCAAAAAACACTACTTTATACTTTTAAAAGAAATTTAGAGCGCGTTGAAAATGGCATCATGATAGATTCGTATGTTAGAGATCCTAACAACACCCCCAACCCGGCAGATTACCTCACAAATTTATACGTAGAAATTAAAAAATAATACCGCTTCGATATCACATTGCTAACCCTATTACTGATTATGAAAAATATATTACTTGTATTTATTGGCGGAGGGTTTGGTAGTGTTTTAAGATATGGCATAGGCAATTATCTTAATGCTTCAAGTACAGGGTTTCCCTACGGCACTTTGGTAGCAAATGTTTTAGGCAGTCTTTTTATAGGTCTTATTCTTGGCTTAGCAGCAAAAAATAACACCCTTTCTCAAAGTCAATCTTTGCTATTAGCCACAGGATTTTGTGGTGGTTTTACAACCTTTTCTACGTTTGCGTATGAAAATCATTTGTTTTTAAAATCAGGAGATTTTATGACTTTCGCATTGTATTCTATTAGTAGTTTTATTCTTGGTTTTTTAGCCGTTTTTATGGGACTATATCTTGTAAAATAGTGACACTACTCCATACTAGTTAAAATCAAATACCAAGATCGAGTACACCTTATTTAATGCTTATCAAACTTTTTAACTCCTGCTTCAATCCTAATGTCTAAATAGTTTTCTCTTGGCACTATAGGACAAGAATATTTTTCGTTGTACGCACAATAGGGATTATAGGCTTTATTAAAATCGATAAGCATCGTCTCGCTTTTTGGGATACTTAAATCGATATAACGCCCACCTCCATAAGTGGTTTCTCCATTGGTGAGGTCTAAAAAAGGAAGAAATAAATAATCTTCATAACCTTCACTTGGTGTTTCTGATTGATAAACATTTAATTGATGCAGACTTCCCTTTAACTTAAAAACTAAAACCCCATAGACGCGTTGTTTTGAAACTCTAGAAGTGGTTGTTTTCATATTAAAAAACTCAGAGTCTGGTGTTATTTTTAACGTTGCCTTAAGGACATAAGTTGAATCAAATCCATAAAAATCTAGCCCAGTAAATACCTTTCTATCTTTATTTTTTAAAGGCGACTTAGTGGCATCTTTATAATCTGCATTTAACTTTTTTTGAAATTCTGTATCGCCTAAGAGCGGTTGTTTTTTTTGGCTACAACTAGCAATAAAAAGGAAGGCTATTAGATAAATTAATGTTCGCATATAAAATATTTATTACGTAAATGTACAATTTCTAATAATTTTGATTAGTTTTGAAACTATCAAAACAAATATCATGTATAATTTCGTCTTAATTTGGAAACAATACACCCTTTCGGAAAGAAAGAGTAGGACGAATTGTATGTTAATATAAGTACTAGCACGATATACATTTATAAAAGTCCAACTTCGCAGTTGGACTTTTTTTTATATATAAAACAATGAAAACGCTATTTAGCAATTACTTAAACACCTTTAAAGGACTCTCTCGAGAAGTATGGTGGTTAGCACTTATTACTTTAATTAATAGAGCGGGCACTATGGTTATTCCCTTTTTGTCGAAATACTTAAAAGAAGATTTAGAATTTTCTGTGAGTAATGTTGGCACTATTTTAATGTTTTATGGAATAGGTTCATTTGTAGGTTCGTGGCTAGGCGGTAAATTAACAGATAAAATAGGTTTTTATAAAGTATTAATTTATAGTTTATTCCTTACAGGTTTTGGTTTTATATTTCTTCAATTTGTAACTTCATTTTGGGGTTTATGCTTTTCAATATTAGGGTTAATGATCATTGCAGATGCGTTTAGACCTGCTCTATTTGTATCGCTTAAAGTTTACAGCAAACCCGAAAACCAAACTCGATCTGTGACATTAATTAGACTTGCCATAAATTTAGGAATGTCTTTTGGCCCAGTGGCTGCTGGTTTAATAATTGTTACGAAAGGCTATTCGATGTTATTTTGGATAGATGGTGTTACTTGCATACTTGCCATCCTATTATTTAAATATTTATTAAAAGAACAAAAGAGAGATGATAAAAATGACAATCTTAGTCTAACAAAGAGAAATAAAAACGCAGCGCTCAAAGACAAAAGCTATTTAGTATTTCTCGCTATTTGCTTTTTTATGGGAATGATATTCTTTCAATTAATTACTTCAATACCTATATATCATTATGATCAATACTGCTTAACTGAGTTTCAAACAGGTCTCATTATGTTTATAAACGGCGCCATAATAGTTTTATTTGAAATGCCTTTAATTAATTATTTGGAGAAAAAAAAAGTATCGCATACTAAATTAATTTTAATAAGTTTAATTCTATTTACTGTAAGTTTCTTTATACTATTAATTAATTTTTGGGTAGGCATTTTAATAGTAAATATTGTTTTATTAACTTTTGCAGAAATGATTGGTTTTCCTTACACAAATGCCTTTGCTCTAAGTAGAGCTAAGAAAGGAAATGAAGGCAGCTACATGGCTTTATATGCTATGGCATTCTCATTTGCTTTTATTGTTGGACCAAAACTAGGGATGAATATTATAGATACCTACGGCTATCAATTCAATTGGATAGTGACAGGTCTTTATGGAATAATCTCGATCGTACTCTCATTATGGCTAATAAAAAGGATAAAAAAAAGCCTATAAATGGTTAAGTCTTTAAATGTGGGCATATTGAAATCAAGTTAAAATAGAAAAAAACACCTTGGCGAATAAATTAAATACATTATGAAAGCAGTAAAATACATCCTTTTATTATCTATTATTTTTAGCTGTAATTCTTCAGCAAAGAAAAACAAAGAAGAAACACTTAATCTAACAAAAATTAGCAAACCATTTCCTGAGTTACAACCTAACCGCTATAATGTCGCGTTTTTAATTATGGAAGGGGTTTATAATACTGAGTTAACTGCTCCTTTTGATATTTTCCAGCATACTATTTTTAGAAAAAACATTAAAGCTATGAATGTTTTTACTGTTGCAAATACAGACAGTCCCATTAAAACATTTGAAGGCATGCGTATTTTACCCGATTACAATTATTTAAGCGATAAATTACCCAAAATAGATATTCTGGTAGTGCCTAGTGCCGAACATCATTTAGATACCGATTTAGAAGATGAAGCGATGATCAATTTTGTTAAACGCGTGGATAAAGAAGCTCAGTTTATAACTTCTCATTGCGATGGCGCATTTGTATTGGCAAAGGCTGGTTTACTAAATAATGTTGTATCGACAACATTCCCTAGTGATATTGATACCATGCGGAAACTATTTCCTAATTTAGATATAAGAAAAGACCTGTTATTTGTTCACGATGGGAAATATATTACCTCAGCAGGGGGAGCAAAAAGCTTTGAAGCAGCACTTTATTTATCCGAATTTTTATACGGAAAAAAAATTGCTCAATCTCTAGCGAGCGGCTTAGTAATTGATTGGAATTTGGAAGAAGTCCCGCATTTAGTTATTAAAAAATAGAAGCCACCAACTTATAATCGAGCTCTTAACCCACCATACATATTAAATCTGGGTGCTGGCTCGAAATACCGCCCTCCAAAAGCATTTATTCTTATGTTATCGTTATACTTTGTGTTTAATAAATTATTGGCGCCTAAAAAAGGAATTAATTTAATCTTATTTAGTTTTATATCGTATTTTAAATTTAAATCTAAAACAGTGTATGGTTCTACTTTTACATTATTAAAATCATTCGTATATAAGGTCCCTACATGTTGTCCTTGTAATGCTATAAAAAATCCTTTTTTATGGTTAAAAATAGTATTTAGAGCTACTCTATGTTTGGGAATGCCTGGTAAAGTATTTCCGCTAAAGTTACCAGATGGCAATTCGTAGTTTTTATATTCAAATTCTGAATACGAATAATTCATATTAAGAGTTAGCCATTTCGTTATTTTTTGTTTTAGAGAGACTTCCAGACCTCTTCGTATGGTACTTCCAGCATTTCTAAAAAAATCTCTATCAGGAAATGCTGCTAGCTCAAAAGGGACAATATCGTTTTTAGTTTGTATGTAAAATAAGGCCATTTCTGCTTCCGTTTTCCCAGTGCTTAGCTTGTAGCCTATTTCATAATTAATTGCGCTTTGAGCTTTAAGGTTTTTATTAAACCCACCACTATCATTTGGGTTAGAAGACAATTCACTTAGCACTGGCGTTTCAAAACTGGTTGAAACCCCTGTGAATAAATAATGATATTTAATAAAATTATAGTTTACACCTAATGAGTAATTAAAAGCATTTAAATTAATAGTATCTGAATCATCTCCGTTAACTAAAAATTGATCCTTAGCGTCTAAGGTATTTGCATCGTAACGAATTCCGCTTCGTAACAGTAATTTGCCAACAGAATAGTGATCTAAAACATAAACCCCTATACTATTAAATTGTTCTTTTTGGTTTAATGTTTGTTCACCTTGAATACCTTCAAGGTTTCTAAATCGTTGCCTTTTATCTTTTTGAAAGGCCAACTCATAGCCAATTTGCAAGGTGTTTTTACTCTTTTTAGTAAACGATTCAAAATTAAGGTTACTGCCGTGCCCGTAATACCATCTAAATAAATCTATAATACCCCCAAACTCGAAAGGTAATTTGCCTTTAAAGTCTCTATTCGAGAAAAACCCATTGGTATTAAATTTTAATTTAGCATTAAAATTATAAACATAATTTAATCCAAGCTTTAATTGACGAACACTTTCTTGAGTATCAAAATCAATATTTCGCTGTCTTGCTTGTCGCCTATTTTCATTAACAGCCTCAATATCTAAACTCCCAGCATCTTGTGCATAGGGACTATCGGTATAATTAACATTGAAGTTAAGCTTAGATTGTTTTGAAAAAGCATGAAAAATTCGTCCGTTTACATTCGTGTTTTTAAATCCGCTAAAAACTCTATAGCCATTCGTTTTTATTTGATTAGATTGAAAAATATAGTTTGTTTTATTGGTTTTAATACCAAAACCTAATTGGTATAAACTCATATTATAGCTTCCAAAAGAAACGCCTCCGCTTGCATAATTTTTATTAATTTCATCAATCGTATTAATAGAAATAACACCTCCAGAAGCATTCCCATACAATAAAGAGGAAGGGCCTCTAATAACTTCTATGGTTTTAATTGCACCGAGATTTAAGTTATCTATCTGTCCTTGGCCATCTGGAGTCGTTTCTGGTATGCCATCTACTATTATTTTTACCCCTCTAATCCCAAAGGCCGATCTAGCACCAAACCCTCTAATAGAAACTCTTAAATCTTGAGCATAGTTAGTCGAATTTAAAGCAAATAATCCTGGAACGTTTACTAAATAATCGTTTAAACTCAATTGCTGTTTACTGTCTTGTATGGGCTCTAAATTGATTGCAGTAATTGATAGTGGTAATGATTCTTTTAAAGTTTGAATTTTTGAAGATTTAAGAACAACTTGTTCTAAGTTTATGGTAGAAAGGGTGTCTTGCGCATAATATTTAGTGGCATTACATAATGATAATAAACAGCATATAAATGGTCGTATTACTTGATTCATGAAACGAATATAGCACAAAAAAACCTCTTAAAAAGAGGTTTTTTTGTGCTATAATTATTTATATAATTAAGGCTTAATGCTTAACAACTATTTTCTTTGTTGCAGTTAGATTTCCTGAATTAATCTTTAATAGATATACGCCATTTGTTAACTCGCTGGTATCTATTTTTCTAGATTTAATATTATTATCTATACTTAAATCGCCTGTAAGAATTGTTTTTCCGATAATATCATAAACCTCAAAGGAAGCTTCTTTTACGACGTTACTAATTAACGAAATATTAATTTCATCATTAGCTGGGTTAGGATATACAGAAAATACATCATTAACAGCAAAAGAATCGGCACTTAGAACGTCTGTTTTCCATTGGTCTTTAATTGTATTTATATAGGCTTTCATTCTTGCTGCTTGACCTTCAGTAAACATAAACATACATCTATCATCTACATAGTCCATATAATTAGTAGTTAGCGACTTGTTGCCACACATATTAATCGATCCTGGTCTTCTGCAGCCAAAGGAAGGGCCACTTATATTTGGTGTGTCTTCAACACGATCATCACTATTACAACCACCATTGCCCCAAGTATGATTTAAGTTATAAAAATGTCCCAATTCATGAGTTACTGTTCTTCCTAAATTGTATGGTCTTTGGGCCGTGTAATTTGGACAACCAGAATTCGAAGAACCAAAAGCAAACGTGTTCATAACCACAGAAGCACCTCGGTTTGGACTACCACCCAGGGGCGAATATCCTAATACTCCACCATCTATAGGTTTAATTACAAAATTTTGATAACCTGCCCATCTGGAATCTGTGTCTCTCACAGAGTTCCCTATAGTTACTGCTGGACCACCTTCTACAATATCTGGATCTACTCCTGAAGGATGATTTCGAGTGGATAAAACAAATTTCACATCTAATGTACCTATTTTCACCCCAGGATATTCCTTTTTGGCGTCTTCCCAATCCTCAATATCTTTATTTGTTCCTGCAAAATCTTCATTTAAAATACGTATCTGATCTCTTGCTAGTTCTTCTAAACATTCTCTGTTTGATTCATTGGCTTGAGGAAAATGTACTGCTACAGGGATAATAATAGTTTGCAAAAGCTCTTCTGGATTGGCAAGCAAACGTTCATATTCTTTTTCAAATGCGGCTTGTTGCGCCTCATATTGAGTTCTAAAATCAGGATCTTGTAATTTTTCCTGCATGAACCCAGCATAACCACATTTTTCTTGTGCGTAATTATTTACTGTCAATAAAAGAGCAAATAAAAAAGTTAGTTTTAATTTCATCCTTTTTTAAGTTTTAGTAATTATTGGTTTTGATTAGAGTTTAATGACATAACGCAGCTATAATATTTGGTTTTTTAACCTACCACGAGTCAATTCATTTACTGCAATTTATGGATACCTTTTTATTAAAACTAATAATATGTATTAACCGTTTAAAATTTCCGATTAACGACACTAATTTTTAAGTTTTTACAAAATAGGGTGCCAAATTTTACATTAGACTGTATAATATTAACGAATAATAGCATTATTTTTTTGACTTTTGATAATAATGTAGCACGCATGCATAGAACCAATGAGAAAAAGGCTTTACAGTAGGATAGCAAAGTTAACTAGAGCTTTAATTATGTTATATAATGTAGGAATCATTGTTTTTCATGGATTCACATCAAAACATTAAAAACAAAGTTTAGCACATAATTTTAATTTGGAAACCGCATAAAAGAATAGCCTTTAGAGAAAGCCCTAAGGCGTATCAAGCAGAAAATATTTTTTAATTTGATAAGAATTATGATTACAAGAATTAATTGAACTTATTCCATCGCGCAACATTTAACGCGTACAAACTTGATAAAATAACATGCTCTTTTACTTGAAAATTTAGGTGTAAACTGGAGTTCTATCTATAAATTTAGTGTAAAAAAACTCTAACGTAAATTGTCTTATGCCAAACTCCCATTAATAAGAATCCTTATTATGAATTTTAATGCTTTAGGATATTAAACTTAAATAAATATTGAACTCATCTTGAGCTATTATCTGGCTTAAATTAGTGGTTAACAACTATTTTCATAGTTCTAGAAAAAGCAGAAGAATTAAAATCGAAAAAGTATAACCCATTAGCCATTTCTGAGGTATTAACTTTTATTTGAAGAAATTCATTCTCTAAATTTAAAGTTCGTGTAAAAATGAGCTTACCCGAAAGATCGTGTAATGTGAAAGTGGCGATCCCCTCGGCCTCGTTTGGCAAGGATACTGTAAGTTCTTTATCTACAGGGTTAGGAAAAATATTAAAACTTCCTTCAACTAAAATAGGTGGTTCTTCACTCTCTGTACTTTCCTGAGTTACATTTGTTTTCCAATCTCTTCTAATTGAAGTGAGATAAGCATTCATAATCATTGCTTGTCCTTCAGTAAACATAAACATGCAAGCATCATTTACATAGTCCATATAATTAGTGGTTAAAGCAATGTTGTTACACATCGTAACACTTCCAGGAGTAACACAACCATATGTTGGACCACTTATCGTGGGTGTATCTTCAATACCATCGTCTAAACCGCAACCGCCATCTCCACCCCAAGTATGGTCTAAATTATAAAAATGACCTAATTCGTGGGTTAAAGTTCTTCCTAAATTAAATGGTTCGCTAGGCCTAAACCCATCGCATCCAGATCCTGATCCAAAAACAGAATTGGATATCACTAAAGTATCTCCAAAATTAGGGGCGCCGCCTTTAGGCGAATAACCTAGAATCCCTCCAGGCAATTCTTTCACCACTATATTTTGATAACCAACCCATCTCATGTCGCTATCCGATTCGTCAAACGCCCATCCTATGGTAACCGCTGGTTCGCCCTCTAATAGGTCTTCATCGGTATTCTCTGGGTGATTTTTTGTTGCCAACACAAATTTTACATTAATATTTCCAGTACTTATCTCAGGAAAATGGGTACTTACGCCCTCCCAATTAGAAATATCGCTATTCGTTCCAGAAAAATCTTCATTTAAAATGCGTATTTGATCTTTAACTAAATCGACCAAACAAGGTCTAATCGATTCATCTGCTGTAGGAAAATGAACCGCCACAGGTATGATCGTCGTCTCTTGATTCTGTTCTCTAAGATTAGATTTAATTGTTTTGTATATACTTTGAAAAGATTCCTGACGTGATTTGTAATTTTCTTTATAAACAGGATTTAGTAATTTTTCGCGCATAAATTCATCGGTTCCACAGGTTCTCTCTTGTGCTAAGCTCATACTAGAAATAAAAAGAAAAACCATTGAAATGGTAAATTTAAACGTCATTGTTTCTTTTAAATTAAATTTGGGGTTCATCGCTTTATGTTGTTATTTAGGATGTTTATGAGTATCCAAAATAAACAAAAAAATCCATAAAGCGCAAATAAATTAGATGAAATACACTTTTTTTGTAAGAATTTAACTTAATGGCTTCACTTCATTATACTCAATAACGCTAGATAACACTATTTGTGTTTTAGTTTCTCCGTAAATAATTAGCTGATCTATAAAAGATTCTAAGTGTTTTTGATTCTTTAAAATGACTTCCATTACTATATTCTCGTTACCGGTGATGCGATAACAATTTAAAACTTCATCATAAGTTTTTACTTTTTCTAAAAAGGGTTTCAATTTTCCCATAAAAGCTCTAATGGTAATAATGGCTTTAAGCTGATATCCGGCTTCGAAAGGTGATATTACTGTATTGTAACTTTTAATAATCCCCAAATCTTCCATTTTTTTTATACGTTCTGAAACTGCGGGAGAACTCATCCCTACTTGTCTGCCAATTTCAGCATTAGATTGCCTAGCATTGTTTTGAAGACATTTTAAAATACGCCAATTTAACTTATCGATTTTCATTTTAATGAATTTAGTACAATAAAAAGTTATTTTTAAATTAAAAACATAAATATACCTTAAATTCTAAAGACAAAAAATAGGTTTTGTTTGTAATTTTGGAGTCCCAATAGAAATAAGCTATGTACAACTATTCGTCCTCAGATTTTCAAAACTCGCCTCTATATATAAAGGCTCTAGAAATTTTCGTTTTGTCTAGAAACATTTCGCAATATGTTCGAGACGATCTCTCGATTTTAAAAACAGATGGTAAAGAAGATTATAATATCTACTTTTCAGGAGACATTATCCATCAATCTGAATCCTTAGCACCAGAAATAGCTAAAGCTGAACAAGAACGTTTCTCTGATAGGAAACACAGGCATATTGCTTCAGTAAAACAACTAACAAATAGGTTATACAAAAACTGCAGAAAGCTAGAACATTGTAATAGTGATGGTAAAGAATACGTTTCAATACTTAGATATGAGTTAAAAAAATTCAAACAACTTCAGTATGTTTGGTCTCTAACATTATAATACTTCTACTTATTGTAAACGCTAGTTTGTTCTAAAAAGTTGTTTACAACATTCAAAATTTAATCGTTATGAAGTCCCCTATTCTTTGGGATAAGCGATTCACACCTTTTATTTTCAAAAAATGGTTATAAACAATCTACATAACCTGAGTTGGGCATAAGAAAATTTGCGCCTTTCTGGAGCTTCTGATAAAAATTTTATCTAGGAGAAATTTGATTTAAAAATAGTGGTTGCAATTCAATTGTTCCATCTCGCCTTTTAATTAGCTAAAAAAAACGAATTGAAAAAAACATTCAATGGCAGTTATTTTCGCTAGAAGATGGCATAGAAGACCAGTCAATTTTCAATCAAAAGCCTAGTTTCGATACAATTTTTCTTCGTTTCACTTAGAAAAATCACTCAATTTGACGGCTTTTTTTCATACTAAATCCGTAGATCGAAATCAGGTTCGTCACTAATCACAATGAAATCCCGCTTTCCACGGGATAAGCGATTCACACCTTTTATTTTCAAAAAATGGTTCTGAACAATCTAAATCACTAATCGTATTGAGATCCCGCTTTCCGCGGGATAAGCGATTCACACCTTTTTTTTCAAAAAATGGTTCTGAACAATCTAAATCACTAATCGTAATGAGATCCCGCTTTCCGCGGGATAAGCGATTCACACCTTTTTTTTCAAAAAATGGTTCTGGACAATCTAAATCACTAATCGTAATGAGATCCCGCTTTCCGCGGGATAAGCGATTCACACATTTTTTTTCAAAAAATGGTTCTCTGCTTACATATTTCGGCGGTATTGGCCTCCTACTTCAAATAATGATGATGTGATTTCCCCTAAAGAACACACTTTACAGACCTCCATTAAAGCTTCAAAAATATTTTCGTTGTTTACCGCTTTAAGCTGTAAGCTTCTAAGCAATTCTTTTGTATTGTTGGCCTTGTGAAGATTTTCTAATGTTTTAATTTGTAATTGCTTTTCTTCTTCAGTAGCTCTAATCACTTCTTTAGGAATAACCGTAGGCGATCCTTTGGAGCTTAAAAAGGTATTAACACCCACTATTGGAAATTCCCCATTGTGTTTTAATGTCTCGTAATACAAACTTTCTTCTTGAATCTTACTGCGTTGGTACATGGTTTCCATTGCACCTAAAACGCCACCTCTTTCAGTAATGCGATCGAATTCTAACAATACGGCTTCTTCAACTAAATCTGTTAATTCTTCAATAATAAATGAGCCTTGTATTGGGTTTTCATTTTTAGCCAATCCCAATTCTTTATTAATAATAAGCTGGATGGCCATCGCACGACGAACAGACTCCTCGGTTGGGGTGGTAATGGCTTCATCATAAGCATTAGTATGTAAAGAATTACAGTTATCGTATATTGCATACAAGGCTTGAAGTGTTGTACGAATATCATTAAAATCAATTTCCTGGGCATGCAAACTGCGTCCTGAGGTTTGAATATGGTATTTTAGCATTTGTGCTCGCGTATTGGCTCCGTACTTATGTTTTAATGCCTTTGCCCATATTTTACGAGCCACCCGACCAATCACCGCATATTCAGGATCAATTCCGTTAGAGAAAAAGAACGATAAATTGGGGCCAAATTTATTAATATCCATTCCTCTCGATAAATAATACTCTACATAAGTAAACCCGTTTGCAAGTGTTAATGCTAATTGCGTAACAGGGTTTGCTCCTGCTTCAGCAATGTGATAACCAGAGATAGAAACCGAATAAAAATTACGTACATTATTTTTTATAAAATAATCTTGTACATCGCCCATAAGTCGCAGTGCAAATTCAGTAGAAAATATACAGGTATTTTGTGCTTGGTCTTCTTTTAAAATATCAGCTTGTACCGTGCCTCTAACTTGAGCTATGGTTTTCATTTTTATGTCCTTGTAGATGGTTTCAGATAAAACCTGATCGCCCGTAACACCCAACAGCATTAGTCCTAAACCATCATTGCCTTCTGGCAAATCGCCATAATAAGTTGGTCTTTCTATACCTTTCGCTTTGTATATTTTTTTTATTTTAGATTCAATTTCTTTTTCTAATTTATTTTCTTTAATGTAAATCTCGCATTGTTGATCTATGGCGGCATTCATAAAAAAACCAAGTAGCATGGGTGCTGGACCATTAATGGTCATACTCACAGAAGTCATTACATGAGCCAAATTAAATCCTGAGTATAATTTTTTAGCATCATCTAAACAGCAAATACTTACCCCAGCATTTCCTATTTTTCCATAGATATCTGGTCTATGGTCTGGATCATTCCCGTAAAGTGTGACACTATCAAATGCTGTAGATAATCTTTTTGCTGGCAATCCTTTGCTTACATAATGAAAACGCCTATTAGTACGTTCGGGCCCACCTTCCCCTGCAAACATTCTTGCTGGATCTTCTCCTGTTCGCTTAAAAGGGTAAAGCCCTGAGGCATAAGGGAATTCTCCGGGAACGTTTTCTTGCAAACACCAATTTAAAATATCGCCCCAAGCCTTGTATTTAGGTAAGGCTATTTTAGGAATTTGAGTATGAGACAAAGAAGTGGTATGTGTTTCTATTTTTATCTCTTTATCTCTAACTTTAAAGGTGTATACAGGGTTTCTATAGCTATTTAATTTTTCGTCCCATCCAATAATTATTTCCCAATTATAAGGATTGAGATTTAGCTTTACGCGTTCAAATTCTGAAATTAACAGCTTTATAAACGCCTCGTTTTTATCTGTATTAGAGTTTATCGACGCCATATCTATTCCTGCTTTATTTAAAACAGGTTTTTTTTCTGTAACAGCCTCAAGCGTTTTATATATGCCATATAATTTTTGAGCCACCTCCACTTGCATTTTACCAGTTTTGTCATAGGCACGATTGCTCTCGGCAATTTCAGATAAATACCTTATTCTTGAAGGGGGAATAACAAAAATCTTTTCGCTCTTTTTATCAAAAATTTCAAAAGTAGATTTTAAATTAGCATTTGTTTTCTCCACCAACTTATCCATAATCGACCGATACAAAGTATTCATTCCGGGATCATTAAATTGAGACGCTATGGTGCCAAATACAGGGAGTTTCTCTTGAGGCGTGTCCCATAAATTATTATTGCGCATGTATTGCTTCTTAACATCACGAAGTGCATCTAAAGCGCCTCTTTTATCAAATTTGTTAATGGCAACCAAATCGGCAAAATCTAGCATGTCGATTTTTTCTAATTGAGTTGCTGCTCCAAACTCTGGAGTCATTACATATAATGCAACATCGCTATGCTCTACAATCTCAGTATCAGATTGTCCAATACCTGAGGTTTCTAAGATAATTAGGTCGTATTCGGCAGCTTTTAACACCTCAACCGCTTCATTTACGTATTTAGACAAGGCTAAATTAGATTGACGTGTTGCCAGACTGCGCATATATACTCTTGGAGAATTAATCGCATTCATACGAATACGGTCGCCCAACAGTGCCCCTCCGGTTTTTCGCTTAGATGGATCTACAGATATTAAGCCTATGGTTTTTTCTGGGAAATCTATTAAAAACCGGCGCACCAACTCATCTACTAGACTAGACTTACCTGCACCTCCAGTTCCGGTTATCCCTAAAACGGGCGTTTTACTTGTTTTATTCTTGGCGTGTATTTTTTCTAAAGTACTTTTTGCAACTTCTGGGAAATTTTCAGCAGAAGAAATAACACGTGCTATGGCCTTAGAATTTTTATTAGGCAGTAATTCTAACTCCCCATTTAACGAATCGCCAATCGCAAAATCTGATTTTTTAACTAAATCATTAATCATTCCCTGTAGTCCTAGCGCACGACCATCATCGGGAGAGTAAATTCTTGAAATGCCATAGGCCATGAGGTCTTTAATTTCAGACGGTAAAATAACACCACCGCCCCCTCCAAAAATTTTAATATGACTAGCCCCTTTTTCTTTTAGCAAGTCATACATATACTTAAAATATTCGTTATGCCCACCTTGGTATGAGGTTAAGCATATTGCATTAACATCTTCCTGTATAGCTGTGTTTACCACTTCTTCGACACTTCTGTCATGACCCAAGTGAATTACCTCTACGCCTGTAGATTGAATAATACGACGCATTATATTTATTGAAGCATCATGCCCATCAAATAATGAAGCTGCTGTTACTATTCTTACTTTATATTTTGGTTTATAAGGAAGTGTTTGTTTCATTGCTAATTTTCGATCTATTTTAGGACTGCAATTTACGGAATATTCAAAAAACATTTCAATTTAATACCATTTATCTAAATCTACTATTCACCTATAAATTTCAAAATTTAGACATTCCTTTTTTACCTCAATTTAAGGGGTATTATAATCATTAAATCCACCCTAGTTAACTCACTACTAGATACATTTAGCTTCATTTAGACACTTTAATATTCAAAAAAGATATATACATCTGTTTTTATTGCTTTTTATCTAAAAATATATATAACTGACTATTTTTTGATTTCCTTTTTATTAATTTGACACTTATTCACCTAAAAAAATATTAATTCAAAAAACTAATCTTATGAAAAAATTTACCTTTAAAAATAAATTCGCTGTAGTGTTTTTACTACTGGGGATTTCTTCTTTTTTGTGTAATGCACAATTGTATTATTCTGACGGTTTTGAAAACTCCGACTGGAAAGGAAAATACGATATTGGTACAGGAAAACAAAATCTTCGCTACAAGGCCAATGGCGGTTACAAAGGTAGTGGAGGCATTGAAATTACTGTCGTAAAAGGATCACATTATGGTGGCTCTATTAAATATAAGTTAAAAGAAAATCTTGGTTTTGAGCCTGAAGAGCTATTTGCCGAATATAGAGTTAAATACGACAGAAGCATGCGACTTTACGGTGGTAAAGGCCCTGGTTTTGATGGAACTTACGAAAATAAAGGTTGGGGAAATAGACCTGGTTATGGTAAAGATGGGTGGTCTGCTAGAGGGACATTAAAAATGCAAGGCAGAAGCAATGCTCGTAATTCATTTTATGTTTACCATACCGACACCGGAAACAATGGTAAAACATGGGGTGATGCTGTTTGGTGGGATGATGGTGGTAACATGGATTTTGACAAATGGTATCATGTTAAGCAATATGTAAAACTTAATACCCCTGGCAAAAAAGACGGTATTTTAAGAGCATGGGTTAATGGAAAGCTTGTATACGAAAGAAAAAATTGGAATTTCCGTATTGTTGATAAATTAAAAATATATGCTTATTGGTTTAATTATTACAATGGCGGTAGAGATACAGCTGATGCTACAGGAACAGTAATGATCGATGATTTTAAACTGTATGGCCCAAATGGGGTTTCATGCACTCCAGGAAATGCTTGCGATGATGGAAATGCCTGTACGATTAACGATGTTATAGACTCAGACTGCAATTGTAAAGGTGCTCCTGATAAAGATACTGATAACGATGGCATTTGTGATACTTTAGACCAATGTCCTAATTTAGATGATAAGCTCATAGGCACAGCTTGTGATGATGGTGATTTATGTACTTTTAATGATGTTTATACTTCGAATTGTGATTGCCAAGGAACTCCAGCGCAAACAATAACAGTGCAAGCGATTGAAGATGCCTTTGTTCAAGGTGGTAATGGTGTTAACAGTGACGTATTACGTATTGAGGACAATAATAGAATCGCCTATTTAAAATATAACTTAAGTGCTATAGATAACGAAATTACCGATGTTAAATTGGCAATAACCAATAAGACCGATGCTGGCAGTGGTAAGATTAATGTTTATATGAGTAATAATGTAAATTGGACAGAGAACAACATTACTAGTGCCAATGCACCAAAAACAGATGTATTAGTAGGAAGTATTGATGGTAATTATAGTGAGAATAATACTTATGATATTAGTTTAAGTAAATTACCTAAAACTGCAGCTTTCTCTTTAATACTGGTACAACAAAGTGGAAATGATGCTGCTTTTGCTTCAAGTGAGTTTAGTGACCAATCGATAAGACCTGTGCTTAAGGTAGGTATTAAATCTGATGAGTGTAATTTATCTACAGACGAAAATGTGCTTAAGGGACAATTAAAAATCTATCCTAATCCTGTAGAAACTATTTTAACTATTCAGCGTAGCATTACTAATTTAGATCTTGAAATTAATCTGTTCGATACTTTAGGTAAAAAACTAATTCAGATAAATTCTAATGAAGATAAAAATCATTTAGATTTATCTAAAATAGCCTCTGGTATTTATTTGGTCTCAATAACAGATGAAAATACAGGCGCTACTGTATTCAAAAAAATAATAAAAAAATAACACCAAAAATTATTGTACACTAACTCACTATAGCTTATTAAATTACTAAGCTATAGTGAGTTTTTTTATGAAATTATTTAAGTGAATTAGTAACCAAATAATGCAAGAACCAAACTAAGAGTAATCCTCTTGCTTTATTTTATTAGTATCAATTATTTATTGTTTTGATTCTAAACGCTCTCGTGTGATTTGCTTTTCATAAATAAAGCGAAACATAAAGTACAATCCAACTGCTGTTAAAATCACATCGCCTATATCGAAAATGATGCTTGACATTAAAAATTGATTTAAAGCGTATTGAATATCTGAAAAAATAAAACTCAATGTCATAATTATAAACAAAAATGACGCTTTTGATCCATCTTGGTTAAATGCAGAGAATGACGCAAAACCCAAAACGATAGATACTAAACAGTATACATAAATAATGTATTCTTGAAATACAACATTTACGTTACCAATAATGATATTTACGAATACAACAGTTAAAACAACATTAATAATAAGCACAACCATTAAATAAAGATTGGTCACTTCTATAAATTTAAATTTTCCTAACCTTAACAAACTATAATGAGTTAATCCTAAATAAGCACATAAAGACAAGACTTGCGGTAAATAATTAGCAAACTCATTCATTGAATACAGATGAGACGCATTAAGCGCATTAGATAACGAAGACGTGAAGAAGAAAAAAAGCACTATCCTAAATAAGAAATTAAATACGACTTTAAGATAATAGCTAAAATAAATGAATTGAACAGTTATGAGCAATACATTGATTAAATTAGCTAAAAATATTTTTTGATTAAATTTTGCATAGAAACTAACCCCTAGCAACACCAACAGTATTGTAAATAAAACCTCTTGTTTTATGGTTCTTAATAGTTTCATTTAATAATCTCTAATCTTTTAATTATCTACTCCTTAGTTTTAACAGTAAACCACACTCTTGTTTCTTGTCCTATCCCCATAGCAGCGGATTTCGATTTATTAAAACTTAAATAAACACATAGCATTAAAAAACCTACCGAGAGCAAAATGGTATAAACCAAGTTTAATAATTGTTCTCTTTCCATAAAATAATAAGCTGTTTGTACCAATTCTGAAAACACAATACATAAGCATGCAATAAATAGACTAAGAGATTTTTTATTATCGTGGTATAAATAACCTAACAGAGAAGAAATTAAAACCAGAATAATCACTAAATTATAGATACTTGCTAAAATATATTCAAAAACAGCTACAGACAATAATCCGTTATTTTTCAACATATTATCTAAAGCATAAAGCAGATAAAATCCAAAAAGGACTAAAACAATTATATGCAAAGGAAAACCTTTAATTAAACGCTTTATTTTCATATTAGAAATAATTAATACAAACAAACTTGCATAAGCTAGTGTGTAAAAAAAAGTGCTTAAATAAATAGTCTTTATTCCATATATTTTATTAAAATCGATGCTGTACGCACAAAACAACAAAAACTCAGCTACTGTAAAAAATAATAAGAATAACGAAAAAAACAAGTCTCTTCTTTTTACCTTAATGGAGTAAAAAAATATTAAAGAAGGGAATATTAAAACTCTAGAATAAAGTCCTAACTGTTTAAAATTTATAATCGCACTAGCTAAAAAAATAATACATAATAGCACTATTATACTCGCTAATAAAGCTTCTTTTAAGTGTTTCATAAAGACAATCATTTCATTTACACCATATAAATATACATAATAATTGCAATTAAACGAAAAAAATTACTTTTTATCGATAAAATGCATTATTTAATTACAAAAACATTAAAGGTTGCATGTATAGCACCATTTATCACTATAATTTGAATGTCTTAAAAAAACATGAACAGTAATGGGCTTGCAAGAAAACACACTTAAATGTATCTTCAAAAGGTATTCTGTTTGGTAAATCTAGAAACAAAGGTGAGAAATCTTCTTTTGCATTGAAGTATGCCTACCTATCTTTCAACGTTTCTGAATTACAAATTGCAATAATTATTCCGATAAGAAGGAGCTCTTTTAATCTTAAAAGCTTATTTGTATCGTTTCTAGGGTCTTCTATATTACTAAAAATAGACTTGAAATTATAAGCAGTTTCTAAGTGGGATAACTTAACTATTATGAGTTTAATATATAAATAATAAATCACACAAACCACTATTATTTAACTTAAAATCAGTGATTTGAAACAAATTTTTTAGCTCTAAAATTTAGGTAAAAAAGGGTGTGCTTGCCCTGAAAGAAAAGAGTCAAAATTTGCATTTAATCGTAAAAATGCTTACTTTAGACGAAACACCAAATCTATGATTCCAAATATGAACAGTTTATACAAACCGGATATTTAAAGTTATTGCATTTCTTTTTTTCGCTTGATTATACCTGGTCATAAGTTTATAAACCATATTTAAAGTTAATAAAAAAACTACTGAATTATTGTTTCTGAAAGAAATAGTAACAATACTAAAAACCAAGAAAAACAAATAACTGTTATAACTTATTTGCTGAATAAAAAATACTTAAATACTTTTAAATCTAACCCATAAATTTAATTTTAAGACCGTAATGAAAAACGAATCATTATAAGCAATGTAACTGTTTAATTTAGTAATCCCCAAAGTATTACTTTAAACCACCCCATTATGAAAAAAATAATACCTACACTCGCTATTTTATATGGCTTTTTAACTTATTCTCAAGATGAGACGGCCTCTATTTTAACTGCCATACCCTCTTTTAATCACGCTTTAGAGATAAACGATATAAGCAATACCACTGAAACGACGACTGATGAGGGGCTTGCTTTTGGTATATTATTTGAAAAAGCAACTGCTTCGTACCTTTCTAAAGATTACAAGGCTTGTGTTTTGCACTATGAAGCGTCTGAAAAACTAAGATACTACGACCCCGTTCTAGAATACTATGCAGGAGACTCGTATTACCAGCTATGGAAACAAACAGCAACAAATAAATATAAAGAGAAAGCAAAAAAACTTATGAAGTCTTCCAAAAAACATGGCTTTAAATACGCCTCTCTTTTTTTAGAAAAAAACGACTTTTAATTTAATACTGTTTAACTTATAATCAGCAAATTTACTCTCATTTGGTGAAGTCATCTTATTCTTAATAAAACCTAGGTTCGATCTAAGGATTTAATATAAAAAAGCCGTCAAATTGAGTGGTTTTTCAAAGTGAAACAAAGAAAAATAGTATCGGAATTAGGCTTTTGATACCATTTTCTATCGAAAATCAATCTGACTCACTTAAATTTTATTATGTCGACTCACGTTAAAGAAAGTGACTTAAAAATATATAACGCTTTTATTAACTGCTAGGTACATGCATGCTTTGAGTTAATCTTATTATAAAGATGCACTAAAATTAAAAAGTCATTGCGGATCACTTATAAACTCAGCCTCAAAAAGTGTTGCAAAATGTTTAAGCAATTTATTTTTTACTTCGGTTTCGTTTACAACCTCTTGATTTAGCTCTACATTAAGAGAGGTGACCGATTTACCACGAATGCCACATGGAATAATATGATCAAAATACCCCAAATTGGTATTTACATTAAGCGCAAAACCATGCATGGTTACCCAACGACTAGCGCGAACTCCTAAAGCACATATCTTGCGAGCAAAAGAGGTGTTTACATCCAGCCAAACTCCTGTTTCTCCAGGAGAGCGCTCTGCTTTTAACCCATACTCTTTTAATGTTAGAATAATAACTTCCTCTAAAAAGCGTAGGTATTTATGAATATCGGTAAAAAAATTATCCAAATCTAAAATAGGATAGCCTACTATTTGCCCAGGACCATGATAAGTAATATCGCCGCCTCTATTTATTTTATAAAAAACGGCCTTTTTTTCTATTAATTGTTTTTCATTTAGCAGTAAGTGAGACAAATCACCACTCTTGCCTAAAGTATAGACATGAGGGTGTGCTACAAATAAAAAAAAATTCTCTGTTGGCGATACTTTATTTTCTTTTCTATTCGCAATTTTAGTCTCTAAAACTCCTTTAAAAAGTAACTCTTGGTAATCCCAGGTGTCTTTAAAATCTTTTAGTCCTAGATCTTGTAATCTTACTTTTTTATTCATAGACCACAAAACTACAATATTCTATATAAGTTTAACTATTTAACCTGAGTTCGACCTAAGGATTTAGAATGAAAAAGCCGTCAAATTGAGTGATTTTTCAAAGTGAAACGAAGAAAAATGGTATCGGAATTAGGTTTTTGATTGAAAATTTATTGGTCTTCGATACCATTTTCTATCGAAAATCACTCTGCCTAACGTAAATTTTCTTGCGTCGAACTCACCTTATTTAGGATTATTTACGATAACTAATGCCGCTATAACTCCTGGCACCCAACCACAAAGCCATAAAATAAATACAATAAGAATAGATCCACAACCTTTATCTAAAACTGATAAAGGGGGACATATTATTGAAAGTAGGACTCTCCAAAAACTCATACAAACTGTTAATCTTAATATTCAACTATTAAAAACTTAATTTCAATAATAATTGATGTGATACTTATTTGACGTTAAATTAATTTTTTTGTTACAAAGCCACTATCTTTGTTTGCTTAAAATACATAAAAACACAATAACGATGTCGCAGCTATCTGAGCAAGAACGAGTTCGAAGAGAAAAATTATTAAAAATACGCGCCTTAGGGATAAACCCTTATCCTGCTGATTTATATTTAGTTACAGAAAATTCTAAACATATAAAAAACAATTACAAGGAAAACAAAAAAGTGACCATTGCTGGTCGTTTAATGTCGCGCCGTATTCAAGGAAATGCTAGTTTTGCTGAGCTCCAAGATAGCGAAGGTCGTATTCAAGTGTATTTTAATCGTGATGAAATTTGCACTGGCGAAGACAAAAGCAAATACAATGAGCTTTATAAAAAACTACTCGATATCGGAGATTTTATTGGGATTGAAGGCGAATTATTTACCACTAAAGTCGGTGAAAAAACGGTGATGGTTAAAGATTTCACACTATTAAGTAAAGCATTAAAGCCATTACCCTTACCCAAAAAAGATGCTGAGGGGAATTCCTATGACGAATTTAACGACCCCGAAACGCGCTACCGACAGCGCTATGCTGATTTAGCAGTAAACCCCCATATAAAAGAAGTTTTCGTTAAGCGCACCAAGTTATTTAATGCGATGCGAAACTTTTTTAATGAGGCAGGGTACTTTGAAGTAGAAACACCCATTTTACAACCTATTCCCGGAGGGGCTGCTGCAAGACCGTTTATAACACATCATAATAGTTTAGACATTCCGCTATATATGCGAATTGCTAACGAACTTTATCTTAAAAGGTTAATTGTTGGTGGTTTTGATGGGGTTTATGAGTTCTCTAAAAACTTTAGAAATGAAGGCATGGATCGCACGCACAATCCTGAATTTACCGCTATGGAAATCTATGTCGCATATAAAGACTACAACTGGATGATGGCCTTCTGTGAGCAGTTACTAGAACACTGTGCAATTGCTGTTAATGGCACTTCCGAGGCGACTTTTGGAGCACATCATATCGATTTTAAGGCGCCATACGCTCGTGTTACTATGGCCGATGCGATAAAAGAATTTACAGGTTTTGATATTATTGGTAAAACTGAAGACGAGATTCGTACAGCAGCCAAAGGCATGGGCATTGAAGTCGATGACACTATGGGAAAAGGGAAGTTAATCGATGAAATTTTTGGTGAAAAATGCGAAGGCAACTACATACAGCCTACATTTATTATAGATTACCCAAAAGAAATGAGTCCATTATGTAAGGAACACAGAGAAAACCCAGAATTAACCGAGCGTTTTGAACTTATGGTTTGTGGCAAGGAGATCGCCAATGCGTATTCTGAATTGAATGACCCTATAGACCAACGTGAGCGTTTTGAGCATCAATTAAAACTCGCCCAAAAAGGCGATGATGAAGCCACAGAGTTTATAGATCATGATTTTTTACGTGCCTTAGAATATGGCATGCCCCCTTCCTCTGGTATGGGCATTGGAATGGACCGATTAATTATGTTTTTAACAAACAACCAGTCCATACAAGAAGTGTTATTCTTCCCGCAAATGAAACCAGAGAAGAAAGCCATTCCTATGAATGAGGAAGAAAAAGCGGTTTTTGCGATTCTAAAAGACAACGCACCTATAGATTTAAACACTCTTAAAGCCCAGTCTGGCTTAAGCAATAAAAAATGGGATAAAACCATTAAGGGTTTAACCAAACTTGGAGTAACAAAAGTGGTTAAAAATGATGAAGGT
>CALDCO010000169.1 GCA_937937185.1 uncultured Flavobacteriaceae bacterium | reverse complement strand
TTCATTGGTGTATGCATTAATTTCGTTTAAATCTACATTCGCGTGGTGGTTAAACCTATAACTTTGGACTAAACTCCCAAATGGGCGTAGTAAAAAAGGAAGCATTAATTCGTAACTGTCTTCATCGAAATGCACTTCTTTTTCAGAAAACGCATTTTTAGTATCATTATGTTTGTTGCCAACTTTATGAATAATGAATTTAGAAATAGAAGCATTATTACGATTTATCATGAATTTTTTAGATTAAAATTACCGATTGCAATAGTACTAAATATTGATCAATTAAAGATTAGCAAGGCCTCAACTTTTCCATCGTTTAATCATTTGTGGATCATAAAGCGCATAACCTCTATTTTCTGGGTCTTCACTTAGTCTTAAATAAGTTTTATAAAAGCGTATGATATGGTTAAAACTATAACCATACCGATGTTGGTCTTTTGGAACTACCATAACTTGTCTATTTGCAACACCACCACGTTCGTAATCGGCTCCAGTACCTGGAAGCGCAGCGTAAGTTTTAATTCTCGTATTGTAGGCCATTTGCCCAGAATAAGTATGTACTAAGCCGCGAATAAGAAAGTTTTTAACTTCTAATAGTGTTCTAGTAAATTGTCTCTCTGTTATTGGAGCTGCTTGCCTTGCTCTAAAAAAGAACAAGGGATCGTAGGCAAAATGAGTTTCAGCAAATTGCCGCGTAAATGATAGTGTGAAGGTATCTGTGTCTAAATGACTTCCATAACGTTTTGCTCTAAATTCGTTAGATCTTAGTACCTTTTGAATCACTTTTTTATAGCGTTTACTTGCAGCACAGCCCCAAACCCAAATGTATGCCGAATTTGCAAATGCTCTTTTGTAGTTTAACCAGTTAGTGAAACCCATATTAGTGAAATTAGTATCTTTTTTACGCCCATCTTTATCCCATGGGTCACGCGAATTTGCTTGTGCACCATTAGCCCTAAACTCAAGACGTTCAAACGTATTAACAAGTACTGGTCCCCCACGCCAACCATGCCCTAAAATTGAAAACTCGTAGACCGTTGCTGGTTCATGCTTTCCTATGTTTTGAATGAATTCATAAGCATCTGTTATAGAAATAACATTGGTGTTTGCTTGAATAAAGTTCCTATTATTTGTATAGTGAGCACTATCGTTTATGGGATCAAAATTGTCATTTTGTAAACGCCAATTTATGGCGCCTCTATTAACTGTTCCTTTTTCTATGCGCCCAAAGCGTACATCAAATAGTATAAAATTAACTTCAGGGTCTGTTCTCCAAGCATTATTTATTCTTAATAAATAGTTGGCCCTTCTTTTTGCTATTGTAGCAATATTAGTCCTTCCATTATGATACTCATAACCTGCTATTAATATGATGTACTTTTTCATTTGTTTTAGGATTATCGTTTTAACTTGCGCAAGCCATTCTAATAGGTGTCTTATTCATTGTTAAAAACTATTTAACCTGAGTTCGATACCATTTTTCTTCGTTTCACTTTGAAAAATCACTCAATTTGACGGCTTTTTAAACTAAATCGTTAGATAGAGCTGAGGTTATTTAGTAACGCTCTTACTATTTTAATCGAAGTTCACTTTTAAAAAGTTTGGTTTTAACATCTTCTTTTAATTTTAGCCTTATCGCTTTATCGTGTTCTAGTCCTTTATAGGCATTACCTGTTTTAATTTTAGAAAAATCGATGTATTGGGCTAGTAGTTTTGTGTTTAATTTTGGTTTGGTCCAAGTATTTCTTGGAGGTCTTGTAGCTGGTGGTTTGCTCATGTTTTCTAGTTTAAAAGCTAGATCGTTTAATGCGAATTCATATTTTGAAACCATTATCATTAATTGAGACATGTCTGCTGTTAGACTGGTTACTTCTTTATTTAGTTCTTCGTTTTTGTCGGCTAAAGGCACGCTAAAAAAGCCAACTACTACTGTAGCTAATATTACCAATCCCATAAACATCCAGATTGTTTTAATAGCAATATGTCTTGGTAAGTCTCTTTTTAATTCTGTTTTCATTAAATAAAAGGTTAGTCCAATCATTAATAATGCGAATCCAGAAATACCATAACTTAAGAGCTTTCCGCTCATTATATCTACTACGCTTTCCATTTTTTTAAGGTTTAATTATTATTGCTTTCGTATTTATTGTTTTGTACTTTCCTTTGTCCTTGCTTCCATTTATATACCGTTTTATAACGCGCATTAATAGTTTTCCTTCTGCTTTAACTTGGTATTGAATTGGAGCTACAGGCGCTTCCTTGGTAAATTCTACTTTATCTAGTTTTACCGAGGTATGGTCCTCTTTTTCAAGTTTAAATTCAAGTCGAACGTAATCTAAATCCTCTTGTTCCAATTCTGGACCCTCCCAAATTATAGTGTAGCTATTATTGGGTATTTTTTCTTCTATTTTAAGTAATAAGGGACCACCTTTAGTGAGGCCTTCTTCCAAATTTACTAAGTCTCCCTTTTTGGTTATTGCCGTAAATTTATAAGCAATATCGTCTCCTTTTTCGAGTATTGGAATTATAATTTCGTCGAGCATAAAACTGGGACTTTTAGCCCTAAAAAGCTGATCAAATTCAAAATCGTTAGTAGTCGATTGGTAATCTATTTGTAAGAGTATTTCTAAATAATTATTGTTACTACCAGTAATTACTGGAATAATATGAGCGTTTTTAAATTCGAATGGATCTGCAACTATTAATTCGTCATCTAGCAAAACAGTAGCAGGTTGCTTTAAGGATGGTCTACCATCTGTAAAATGAAATTGACGCTCTTCTTCTATAGTAGCCTCATTAAATGGATGATTTCTAATTTTCCATACTGCTATTCTATTAGTATCCGATAGGCTTAAAATATCTTGACTAATTTGCTGGCCATTTTGATTTTTAGACCGTACATAAATATCTATCCCTTTAACCTTAGTTTTATCAATATTTCCATATTTAAAAGTGACCACTTTCATTGGCACTAATACCTGAGGAATAATTATTAAATCCTCTGAACTACTATACTTTACTTTACTAAAAATGCTCACAGGTGTACTTATATTATCTAAATGCTCTTTGTAAGTGAATTTAACTTGATAATAATAGCCAGAAGGCTCCTCTGGATCTGTGCTCCAGGCGATGTTGTGTTCTTGATGATCTTCTTTTGTAGCGGTATAACTTATTAGCGGAGTGGCATCATCTGGAATGGAAAACCCTTCTTTTTTGGAGGGTTCTTTTTTACCGTCTTTTTTTCTCCAAATAAGAACTTCAGCACTTAGTAAATCATTATTGTCATCATCAAAATCATGAAGCATTTTGGTTTCTAAATGATTTTCACGCCATAAATTACCAAAAGTGACAGTTTGGGTATAATTTTCAATATCATCTTTTATTTGATTACCTAATAACCATAAGTGCGCTTGTGGATTATGAGTTTTTAAAGTTGCCGAACGTTGGCGATAATCCACAACAATTTTTTTATTATGAAATAGTTTTTTCTTTTGAAATTTATAAGCAACGCCAATTAAAATACCATCTCCAGGAGTTGGGTTTGGTGCACCATTTAAAGTATTTATATCTGGGAGTTCGGGAGAGACATATGGACTAAATAATTCCCGCATTACTTTATCTGTAAATTCTTTCACCATATCGTCTACCATTTTTTTCATGTTGGCATCGGTAACCTGAGAAATAATATTTACTTTAATGTCTCCGTTTTCAATGAGCTTCTCTTTAATAAATTCAAATTCTGCTTTGGCCGAAACAGTTAATTCTCCATATTTAATGGCTGCTCCTGCAGCAATCATATGCGATACTTTGGAGTGACAACGGTCTAAATCTGCTTCAATGGTCATGTCTAAAGCTGGGCGCATGGCTTTTAATTTTAAATCGTATAATACTCCAGCTACCGAACTTCTATCGCCTTTTAAAGTCGCGGCTATTAAACTGGCCCCTTTTCTATCAAGTCGTACATTAAACACCGCTTTTAAATCACTGCCAGATAATGAGGGCTTTTTTGAACCTATAATACTATCTACAAAGCTCTCCTCGTTTATACTATCTTTATTTTCTGTTGAGGTATCTAATACGATTAGATCTATGGTTCCATCTTGCCATTCTGGTGGCGTAAAAATGAAGTCTTGCTGTAAACCGTAATTATCTATAAGTGTTGCTCTGGCTTTTTCCAATTGTTTTTTATTTGCAACGCACTGAACGCCTAGAGACATAATTGCGCCCGCCGAATCTTCTAAGGTGTCTAAATTGCCTTTTATGGCTCTACCTTCTTTAAAAATTTGAAGAAAGAAATCGTAGGCTTTGTCTTGGTCTGCATGGTCTGATATAATTGGAGCCAACCCCACCTCATTTGGTAAATAATAAACAATATTCTCTTGTTCATGATCGCCATAAAACAAAATATTTTCGTGTACCCCGTACGGTTTTGCTAAGTCTAACATAACTACCAAATAGTTTTAGGAATAATTATTTCTATATGCTCTGTATTGGATTTTATCCATTTAGAACGGTATCGGTCACCACTTTTACTTTTTACTTTGTATCTGTATTTGTATGCTGTATGAGAGGCATCTGGCATGTCGTGAGTAAAATATAGCGTTTCATTTAGTTTTGTGAATTCCAGTTTTTTTGAATGGTCTGAATTTACATTGATATTATTCTTAGAATCTTCATAGACCATAGATAGTTTAATCTCTTTTATTTCGTAGTCTTCAAAATCTGGTGCTTCTATTAATGTGGCTTTTATGGTGCGCTCTGGTTTTACATTATCTTTTATCATTAATATTGGTCCATTATGAACTTTCCAAGCCCCTCTGTTAATAGCTCCTTCCGTGGTTATTTCAGTACACTTATATTCGAAAAACTCTTTTGGTGTATCTAAGCTAGTTACTACAGGAAAAGTATGGGTATTTAATTCTTTTGTGAAATTGAATTTTTTTTGAATCCATGTCTCTCTGGTATGATCCCAAACACGAAGTTCTGTGATGATTTTTTGGGTTTTTTCCCAATCAATTTTACTCATTAATTCAACAGACCACTTATTTTCGAAAGGGTTGGGGATAAAAAAATTATAATCTTGGTGGTCTTTAAGTTCTATAACATATTCTTTGGCACCAGCTATATAGTAAATAACCTGTAAATCTATCGTCACGGGGTGGAGTTTACTGTAGAGTAGAGACAATATTTTTTGATCCTTGTTTTCGTCATTTTCTTTTAGTAAAAACGACTGAGTGAGTATTTTTTTGTCGGTTTCTTTTTCTATTACCGTTATTGTTGTCTCAATTAAATGTGTATTCTTGAAAATAGAAGTATCATCTATTCCCAATTGTAATTTTACGTTTTCAAAGTATTCGGTTGGATTGAAATAAATAAATTCTGCAGTGGTGTCTTTCCAATCGGTTTCCATTTGAGGCGGTAAACCAGTACCTTCATTATCTAAATAAATAGTAGCCTTATAGCGATATTTATAGTCGTTTTTTATTTGTCGAGTATATGTAAAAGTGCCTTTTACCAGATCTGCTTTATTAAAAATAAAGGCATGCTCATTTTCGTTTTTTTTATTCGTTTTATCCCAAACAATGCAGTCTATTTTTACCGTTCTTATATTATTTATTTTAAAGGTATCTGCCGCAAGATCTACCGTAATGGTCTCCATTCTAAACGGCATATCGTCCAACTTAATCCATTTAAGATGGTCTCCTAATCCACCAGCATTTTGAATCATACTGGACAATAGTGCTTGTGGGTAAAAAGGGTATTTTTTTACTTTGCGCTCTCTTAAATCAACAATTAGCTCGTTAGTTTGCTTTTCTTCATTGTTTTTTAAAACATAGTGGGACCCTGGTATTATGGAAGAATGAATCATTCCCACAGCATGTGCAATTCTATTTTCAATCTTTTTACTTGCACTTAAAGGTGGTACAGCTGGCTTAAATAAGCGTTTTATGGCTTCGGTTTTTAGTTCGTTTAATAATGTTGTAGAGGCATACTCGGAAACATCGGGATCCAGTTCTTCTATTTCCATTTCTACCAAACTAGTTTCCTTTAAATCGTCTAGTGTGTTGCTAATGTCTTCTCTATAAAATATGAAGTTCTTTACCTTCATGTCTTCAAAATGTTTATACACCCTGTCCCATTTTACCCGCATTTTTGCTTTAAATGTTGGGGCAATTCCAAGCATGTTTAATTCGTAATAGACGTGTCCGGCAACGACATCTTCGTTTAAAGCGGCAACTAGGCGCTTGGCCTCTTCACCGCTAGTTTTAACAACTAACGCAGCTCGATTGTCTCCAAAAATAGAAGGTGAAATTCCAGAACTTACATACCAGTCTTTAGGGTCTGGTTCTTCTCCTGCAGAGGCAATAACCAGGTATACTTTACCATCGGTAACCGTAACTGGTAATAAGCGTTTTGCTTTTAGTCCCCATTTGTCTTTAATCTCTAGTTTTGCTTTATCCAAAATGGTTTCCGACACCTGTAATGAGACTTCTAAAGATAGGCTGGTATCCATAACTTGATTAATAGCTTCATCTGTACTACTTTCAGGTAAAATAGTATAGGCAGAAAATGCTGGACCTTCTTTTTTTTTAACAATTGAAGGCTGTATATTGGCGTAATAAAATGTTTCTGGATCTGTATCATCTCTAAAGATGGTAAGGTTCCCAACGTCCATAAATGGTGGCTGATAACTTAACATAGCAGTATTAGTTTAAATCTTTAATAATTAAAAATTTGCCTTTTCCTTCCAAGTCTTTGGCTTCAATTTGATCGCCTTGCTCTGGGTATAGCGTCATTGAGTAGGAGTAAGCGTCATGAGTCTCATCTATTCTTGGTATGAACCAATTAAGCGGTTTTTTTGCAGATTCAGAATTAAGAAAGAACTGATGATTTATTTTTTGATTCTCATTTTTGTAAGCCATTTCTAGCACCACATTTTGATATTTTTCTCCTATTTTTAGTCGATTAACATCGATACCAACTTGTAGAATTGGTAAGATTAAAGTTTGGTCTCCAGAGCTTTCTACCCAACCACTTTTAGAAAACAAATTATCGCCAATAAGCTTATAACGGTAGCGAAACGTTTGTACTTCTCTATCTAATTGCACCAGTTTTGCAGTTACAGGTTCCCAATCATCCTCGGCGGCTAACTCTACCTTGTCTTCACTGGTAAATTCATTCTGTTCATCTTTATATTGAAATTCCACAATAATCTTTTTTAAGCTTTGATCTGGAGACATCCCAAGTTCTACATCCAATTCTAAGGTATCTTCGTAAGGATTAGGCGTAAAAATATCACCGGCTTGATTTTCTGTGAAATAATATTTCTGAGATGGCATTTCTATAACCTTTCCATTTTTACTAAAATAAGTTACCACATATTCTATGGGAGCATTAATATGTTTATAGACCGCTCGTTCTAGTTTTTTTCCATCTACATCTTCCGGTTTAAATAAAAGTGTTGTATTAAAATGATCTGGATCACCTTCGCTTTTATAATTAATAGCGACCTGAATATTAATAACTTTATTATCTCCCGATAACGAGTTTAAAGTGGCGTGCGGTTTAAAATTTGCTTGCATAAAACCAACTTTTCCTACTTCAATATTTATTAATCCATTGGTTTCTTTTGTTGGGATTAATAGGGGTTTTGAAACGCCTTTAAAATATACTTCTGAAGTGTATTTTACCAAAGCATTATCTTTTTTAGGTCGTCTGAATAGCCATTTTTCCTTGGTTTTATTCTTATCAAACAGCCAAGATTTTGATGCTTTTGCAGAAGGGTATTCGGCAGTGACTTTAACAGACGATACGTGAGGAGCTTCTTCCCAAGGCGCATTTACCTGAACAGGAATTTCCAGAGTTCCAACAATATCGTCAGACAAGTCTACCATTTTAGTAATGTTTCTTTTGTTTTCCTCTGAAACGTCTTCTAAAAAGTTCATTATTGTGGCCTGTGGGGCCATTTTCCATTCTACCACATCGCGTTGGGTGAAACGAAGCTCTACAAAGGATCTTATTTCTTCTTTCATAACCTCTATCATTGACGTTTTACGTTCTTCTTCGGTCATCCCATGAATTCGAGATTTAATGATTTCCTTAACCTTATCTTCTATAAGTTTGATAGCCATATCTCTAAGTTGACTAACATGTTCATCCGAAATTTCTGTAGACCCTTTTTTAATTTCGATATTCACAAGACCTTCTTCAGACATGCTCTCTACAACGCTAGACACATCAATACGTTCAACATCGGCATCAGAGCAACCTTGATCTTGATTTTTCCAAACACGGTCTACTTTTCTTTCTATTTCCGATTTTTGAGTAGATCCTGCCCATGCTCTAATTTCTAAACTTGGCAAACGCAATCTAAATTTTAAATCGTATCGGGTGCTTATTGCTTTATCCCCCTGTTTTAGAGCTTTATACCAAACAGCTGCGCCATCAGGACTTAATCGAATGGCAAATGCTGCATTATTATCGCCTACCAAACTTGCTGGTCCTCCTGCAGACGACCAAGACACTAACCCGCCAGACTTTTCTTCTAGTAAGGTTACGGTACCATCTGTATATTCTAAGGCGCCAAATGTAATGGGACCTACAGCAGGAACAGCTGGTTCAGGAGCTCTGCTTTCCCCTCGGGCTTTGGCTATTAACCCCAAGCGTTCTTTTTCGAGTTTTACAATTTCTCGGCGTCGCTGTTTTTGTATGTTCATACTTTTTAGCTTCTTAGCGGCTTTTTTCTTTTCTTCTTCAGAAATACCCAGATTAATGTCGAAGTTTATATAGCCTCCCGCTAAACCTGCTGTTGATTCTCCTGTTCCATTTGCCTTATCTGTCCAGAATAGGCCATTAAATATAGGCATGTTGCCGTCCATTCTAATTTGCGGAGTAGAACGTGCGAGGTAAAACATATTTGGGTTTTCATCATCGGGAAAAGCGATAATATCGTCTATTACTGATATTTGTGGTAAAGTTGTCATGATCTTATGTGTTTATTTTTAGTTGCGGATATACTTGTAAGCGATTTACACTCGTACTTTCTGGTATTTGCCATTCTCCAGGTTCTGAAGGCGGTAGCGTTATGCTTGTTAATCTGTATTGGTATTTTCGGTTATCGTAATTCGTAGATTGCAATAGTTGTTTTACAGACCGAGACATTTTTATAATACCTTCGGAGTTATCTCTATTTAATTCAATAGAAAATTCTTCATTATCTTCGGTTTTAATGTCTACAATGAGTCCAACAATACCTTTGTATGGTAAGCGTTGCTCTTCGGTCCAGCTGTCCCAGTTTCTGTATAACTGGCACACTACGCTTAGATTCCATATTTCTGGATCTCCAGAAGCATGATCTATAACAGAGGCCATAATTTTATCGGCATCTATATTCGCCCTAATGCCATAAGGTTCGCAAACCAAATCGTTCCAAACCATGTTTTCATCAGATAATTGGTCTACATCATCACTATCTATAAAAATGGTTTCATTTTCGTTGGCATCTATGCTAATAGGCCAGTCTTCAACATCTATTTTGGTGTTTAAATCACTATCTACATCATAAATGTGATTGTCTTTAGAGGACAATAGTGTTAATTCTACACCACCCACATGTACTGGTATTTCGGTTTTGTTAAATAATTCGAACCCCGAAATAATCGAGTGACTACCATAACTTACTGTGGAAGCTGCAATAGGTAAGGGGATATTTTCAAGCTTTTTAAAGTTGAGCTCAACGTTTATAGGATTGCTTCTATTAATACTTATTTCACCATCTTTTTCCTCTTCTAAATTGAAATATAGTTTCCCAATATTTACCCCATTGGTTAAGAGTTCTCTTTTAAACACTTCAAAGGATTCTAAACTATGATCGGCAGTAATGGTAAAGCCCGTTGAAGGATCTATTTCTGATAATTTTTCGGTGAACTTCTCTGAGAATAGTGCGTTATCACTTAAAAAGCGGTTTTCTAATTCAAAAGAGACTTCTTTGTAACCGCTTAGAATTAAGTTTTCTACATATTTAATTTTTCCCTCAGACATGATATCTAGGGCTTTCATTAAATCTTTTTTAGCTCTTGGGTGAAAATAAGGCACTACGTGAAACGTCATATTTATGCGGTACTCCATTTCTTTTGCTTCATTTTCTTTGCGATACAAATTAATATGAACTCTTGGTTCGCCAGTGCTATGGTTTACACCTATCCTATACACTTGTGGCAAAAAGAATACTTTGTTGGGATCGTTTGTTAATCTGTAGTAATAAGAATGTATTACACTTGGATTCTGTACATCTATTTTTGCGCCTTGTTCCCATTTATAGTCTTGGGTTTCTAATTCACTAAAAAAACCTTGAAACACTGCTGGATCCTTGCGTTCAAAAAGTAAATGAATCTGAGCATTCATAGTTATTTTTTGTGGAACGGCTGGTTTTATGGCTGTAGTCTGTACAACAGGCTTTATTGGTTTAGCCAAAGCAGCGCGATGTTTAATTATTTGTGGATTAAACAATTGCGGCTTAATCATGTGCATCATTCGTAGTCGTGCTGGTTTGGACCGTTTTAAATAAGTCATGCCTGGATTCGGCCTGCCTACATAGCACACAGTATCAAAACCATAATTTTTAATAGCCTGGAAGGCATAATTTGCATAGGCTTTATTAGCACCAAAATCGAATAATAATCGCTTGCCTTCAACAATTTTCCATTTTCTAGCAATTAATTTTACCTGAATTTTTGCTGGATTAAAAGTAATGCAATCTTCCCCTTTAAAACCGCCTGTTGGGGCGGTATTTCCCGATAAAAAATAACTAAAACTTGGGCCAATGTGACACCTTTTGTTTACGTTATAATGCCTTAGAATATTAAATGCTTTTTGGGCATCTACTACTTTTCTAAATGAAAATATACGGCTGGTGCCATTATAAATATGAACCCCTTTCACTTTAAGCGCTCTTGTATTAATAGGTCTACAAAAACGATCTAACCTATTTATTGGTTGTTTAGGTTTCGGTTTTTGTGATGCGGCTTTTGGACCGTTTGTTGTTTTTGGTTTTTGCCACCAAATGTCTAAGTTAGCATCAAGTTTTGCTATTTTGTTTGTATTTACTAGTGCGTCATAAATAGCTTCTTTACTTTCTACTTTAATCGTAGCATGGGCATAAATATGCTTTAAAACGTTCGTTTTATTAACTGGTAATATTTGTGTTATCGATAATGGTAAACTGGTTTGTTTTCCATGGTCATCGTACACCAGTTTTAAAGTAATACCTCTAAAATTTAATGGAATAACATTAGCTTCCTCTCTGTAGGCTTCAATAATGACGTTTAAATTTAAATGGCCTTTATTATCCATGGAAAATCGAAGTCCTTGTTGTCCAGGAATTTTCTTGCCTGATGTTTCCGATAGTAGCCTAAATAATGGTCGCCCGTATTGTTTTTTATTATAGGTGTATACCTTATCTGACGTAGGTGCTTCATTTAAAATATTAGTGGCAGTATTACTTACCATTAATTTTGAAAAAAGCTTCATTTTAGAAGGATCTACCTTAAGCTTAAGCATTTTTGCCTTATGCACTTTAAATTTTGAGGGATCTATTTGGACTGCCATGATATTGTGTCTTTATATGATTAAACTATTCAACATCTGTTTCTTTAACTTTGGGATTTACAGGAGTTTCAGGTGTTACAGAAGTTACAGGAGCGACTGTCGGGGTAGTCGTTTTTGGGTTTTCTAGAATGAGAATGCCACCTTTTGTTTCTGGCATGTGCAGGTCTACAACTTCTCCAGCACCTGCATACTTTAATTTACAGTCGTATTGGTTTCCTCCAGGATGAAATGAAAATATTTCGAAGGATTTCATAAAGTCGGTTTGATCTAACCTGATAGTTTCCTCTTTAATGTATTTGTTAATTTTATCTTCATATTTAACCGTCGCATATACCATTTTCCATTTGGTCCAGTCTAATAAACCAGCATCTATAGTTAGACTTTGTTTAAAACGCTTAATGTTAATAGGAGGGATGTCTTCACCACTATTAGCGGTCATTAAATCCGATTCCACAACCAAACCATCATTATATTGCACAAAATAGCGGTACTTAAATTCGGTAGTGGCTCCTTCTCGAAGTCGCATACTCCAATCCCAGGTTTCAGATGCTGTGAACCATTTAGAAAATTCTTCTTTAATCGCATTCTTATCATCAATGTAAACGACTTCGACTTTGGCCGTTTTAACAGATTCGCTATCCATTAAGACATCAAAAGAGGCTTTCGCTCTTCCTACTAAATTATCGTCAATAATCAGTGATTCTCTAGTGTCATTTTTATAGCCTGTTTCGCTTTCTGTTCCGTCAGTGTAGAAGTATTTTACTTTATAACGATATGTTTTATCATCATGACCATACATGAAACATTTCCAAGTGTCTATTGGGCTGTCTTGTTTTAATCGAATTTGTTTTTTGGAATCTGGTTTGTTTGGTTCTGCCTTGTATTCTAATTCTACAACAGCTTCTTTAATTACTGACCAATCAATATCGCCAGCAGACACTTGTGTGGTAATAAATCCTAATCGGTCATAAGAAATATTTAAAACTCTATCACTAATATTGTTTAAAACAATAGGCGGTGGTGCATCTGCAGTACCCTTGTATGAGATTTTAGCTTCGGCTTTGTAGAAATCGATTAATTCGCCTTTAGCATTTCTTGCCATACTAGTTCTAAAGGTAAAGACTTCATCTCCAGTTTCGAATAAAAAAGACTTCATGTTTTGTCTTACTATTCCAGATTTATGATCTTTTTGTTTATAGCTAACATTAACAATTATAGAATCTATATTGTCTTGGACAAAGTCGGCATTTACTTTTATTTGCGCTTCTAGCATTTGTATTTCAGGACTACTAACATCAATGTAGCGCACTGCGGCTTTACGTTCGCTATCTGTGAGTTGTACAGATAAAGAACCATTAGGATACCTTAAAAAATCTACCACACCGTTTTTCTTAAAATGGAAATTAATATTGGTGATTTTGGTTTTATCTACTTCTTTTTTAAAGTAGTAATGATGCTCTTGATTTTTTACTTTTTTATCTCTATCACTTAACTGCATGTCCTTGTTTGGATCATCTACTTCGTCTGTAGCACTTTCATCATTATTGTCTTCATTTTGTTCTTTACCTATAAAAGCGGTTTCAAAAAACGACTTCATAATGGTGTTGAAAATCATGTCCATAAGTGATTTTCTTAAATTGTCTTCAACATCTTTCTTTTCTTCACTACTAGTTGCCAAATCACCGTAATCGGTAATTTCTATTGAGACAATTTTCTTATCAATCAATTCCTCAACTAAACTGCTCATGTCCTCTTTGTTTGCTTCTACCTTATGGTCGTAGTTCCAGGACCTTCTATAGACTAATCTTCCGTTTCTTCTTCGTGTGTACGTTTTGCGGCCTTGTTGCACGTGCTTATCATAATTCGCTTCTTGCTCTTGAATAAAATCATAAATCTGTGAGGAATTTGCGCGAACTTTTACTTCTAAATTTGGAACAAAAGCATACCCTTTTAGCTCATATCTAACAATGGCTTGCAGCGGTGTTTTTTCTGTAGTTCCTTTTTTAGATTTAAACCCTTTCGAAAGGGCATCAAACATTATTTGCGAACCTTCTACCCCAAAAGTGGCATAAACTGCTGCCGAGTTAGATGCCGCTAGCGATGGTTTTACTTCTGCACTAGAGCTTTTTTTAAACGTATCTCCTAAACCTTCCAATATTTCGAGCTTTACGGTTCCTTCTTTCCATGTCCCAGGATAAGTTAGTATTGGTTCTATTTTATTTTTTGCAGGTCGCTTATAGCGCTTGTGATAACGTTTTACAAACTTGTGGTTTTTCTGATTTAGAATCTTCTTTAAGTAAGTTGTAGCAATGTTGTGTTCTTCTTTAGAAAGTGATAAGTCTACAGTAGCTAAAAGTTGTCCTAATTGCGTTTCTACAAGGTCTTTATTAGGACTACTTGCGTAAGCGATATCTGCGTTTCTTGAGAAAAAATTATAACTCAAGGCAGGTTTACCATCTTGATCTCTTGCAATTACTGGTGTAGATCGCAAAGCATAAAACATATTGTCTTTTTCGTGATCTCTAAAAATTTCTACGTCTGGAAGTCCTGGTACTCCTATTCTATCTAATAATGAAAGCATGATTTAAAGTTTTTAAGTTTTTTTTTGAATTAATTAACTGCGGTTATTGGTAACATGAGTCGTGGTGTATTGGGCGGAATAGCATAAGTTTGCTCTTCCTGTGTGCCATCATTCGCATAAATTTTTACAGCGGCATTTAACGGCACAGTTACTGGCATATCTGGGATAATAGCGACATCATCTACTTTAGTTTGGTTTAGGAATAGTACGGTACTGCCTGGATGATCTGGATTGGTACTATTTATAGTGACCTCTAAAGCGACTATTCTCCCATTAAATGTGGCTGCAGCTAAAAGTGGAGCTACTTTTACGGTTCTAAACCCACTGTTGTCAAGATTAATAAATGGTTGTTCGGTGTCGTAGTTAATCCATTTTCCCTCAAGTATTCTTCCATCGGTTAGTATAAAACGACTACGCCCTGTCCAAAGTCTTGGGTCATTCTCTTCAACTAGTACTGCAAAAGATTTTGTTGGCGCTTCTGGTGTTAAGCTTAATGTTGTTGCTTTTTCTTCAGAGTCGGCAGTGGTATATTTAATGTCAACCAATGTTTGTCTTATTAAGTTGTTGGTATTGGCCAAATTAGGCGTGATATTAAATATTCTTGCAAATGGACGATCTACCACCACTTGTGAGTCTTTTATATTTTCTGCTTCAAAAACTATTTTTTCATCTTTAAAGAAAAACTCTTGCCTTAAATAATAATCGTATTTATTTTCCTCTGGAGGATGAATTAAATAGCGTTTCATTTCTGAATTTGCGCTATTTAATATGGTTGTTCTACCATTAGCCGTTTTTGAGGGTGCCAAAAAAACCTGTACAGAACGAATACCATCATCATTAAATTGTAATTCTCCTGCTTGAATTTCGACTGGAATGAGTGGTGAATGTGTATCCATGTTGATGCTTAAATCTCGACGGGCTTCATCTTCAAAAAGCTGAGATGTTACTTTGGTTTCTGGACTTCCTATAATAGATCCCGTATTATGAATAAATTCAACCTGATAGTCGTATGTTAATGTGCCATATTCATCTACAAAGAATTTTATTTTGTCGCTAAGATTATTTATATCGAGAGTGAGACTATGTTCATGTACGCGTTTGGTTTTATCGCCTTGTTGGCCTTTATATCCGTATGAAATATGTACAATGGCTTCTCTTACATCATATTCATCAAAATCAAAACTGGCTCTCACTTCAAGTTCTATTTCTTTAAAAGGACCATCACCAATACGCACCAATTGTAATTGCTTTTCTGCATCAAAAGCTGTTCCTGCAAGGGTTAAAGCCCCATTTGGATGGTATTTAATTGTTTTTGCTTCGGCTTTATTAAAGGTGAATTTTCGCTTTATTTGTTGAGAAATTTCCCGTCTTTTTAAGGTGTACCCCACATTTATATCGACGTCTAAGGCAGAGTCTGTTTCACCTTCTTCTGGATCGTCATCTTCTTCAGGATCGTCATCGTCATCGTTTTCCCCTGAAGCACCGGGAGTAACAACTTCATTGGAAGGGGTTTCATCGTCTCCTTCAGGAGTTTCATCCTCACTTCCAGGATTTTCAGTTTCACCTTCTGGTGTCTCGTCATCGTTACCTTCTGGTGTTTCTCCTTCTCCGCCATCTGGTATTTCGTCATCACCACCTTCTGGTGTTTCTCCTTCAGGACGATCGTCGTCAGACCCTGTTCCTGTTACTGGCTCGTCTTCGTCACCACCATCACCGCTATCACCGCCATCGCCTTCATCCAACGGCTCTTCATCGTCGCCACCATCGGCATCCTCTTCATCATCTCGCACACGACTGGCAATAGATTCGTTAATAGCAGAACTATAATCTTCAGAAGGAATTGCGGTAGCATTAAACAAGGTTGGACCCATTAATTTTTTAACCAGTTCTATTCCTGTGGGGTCATTTCCTAAAAGGTTAGTAGACGATTCG
>CALDCO010000168.1 GCA_937937185.1 uncultured Flavobacteriaceae bacterium | reverse complement strand
TATTTGTTACATACTTTGTTCTTCTAATTCTAAGCTTTTCTTAAAGTTGTTGGTTACGTATTTATATATCATAGTCAATGATAATATAATATTCACAATCCAAATGGTTAAACCCACAAATAGTAATTCTTTTGCGCTATTATTAAATTCCTTAAATTCATTGAATTCCGAAAGCAAAGCGCCAAGAAAATACAGGTTAACTAAAAAGAAGATAATTCCCAATAATATTCCTAAAATCCTGTTTTTAAAAATTATTTGAAAAATTAAGACCCCAACAATGCCAACACAAATTGGATTAATGTAAAATGGTGGCATATATCCAGCTAGTATTACAAAAACTATTAAGTAGTATTCTGGTAATTTAAACACTATTTTTGTCATTTTAGAAGGCTTTCCGAAATGAATAGCGACTTATACTAAAATAATCCCGCAGAAAACAATAGCAATTTCCCAGCACATTAATATATTTTTATGTGAATTAATAAAACGCTTCTTATTGCTTCACAAAAGTTGCGTTTTTAATCACTTGATTATTACTAGTCACTTTTAAGAAATAAATACCTGATGAAAATCTAGAAACATCGATAGCTTCTTTTTGATTATTTATCTTAGCCGTTTTTAACAGTTTTCCTAAGCCGTCATAAATAGAAATAGAAGTGTTATTTCCTAATCTATTCTCAGGAAAACTCAGGTTTAAAATACTATTTACTGGATTAGGATATAGAACAATATTTTTATCTTCCTTACCTAAATCTGTTGTGCTTAATACGCCCTCAAACGTCATACTCAATCTTGTCCATACCCAATTAGGATCGTTACCACCTTCATCTGATATTTCAATATCTAATTTTCCGTCTCTTACCTCTATACGATCTCCGATGACATAAATAAACTCTTCAGTATCACTATTCACGCTTTTAGCCACTGTTTTACCTTCAATTTTTACAGTCATGTTGTCATGAGGACCGTTAGCGTCTCCTAAATTTATGGTTACCTTCCAAAATCCGTTTCTAATTTTATGACTTAACACACTAGTTTTAGAACCGAATACAAAATCTCTGTTAAGTCTGTTTACATTTCGTATAACTCCTCTATCTCTAGAGTCAACTTCACCAGCAGACCAATTAATATCACCATTGGTTAATTCAGAAATTCGAGTCCATCCATCTGGAACTGGCGATGTTGGGGTTCCCAAATCATATCTATAGGTGTTAACATTTAAATCGATATCGACTTTAGTGTTCGGTATTGGTACAACATATACTGCACCAAAATCTCTACGACCTGAAGTATCGAACACCGTGTAGTGGAAAAAATCTTCACCATCAAGACCAGATGCAGGGGGCGTATATTTAATCTCATTTCGTCCTCCTGGGCCAGTGCCTTGAGAAAGACTAATTGTTCCGCCTTTATTGCTTACTTTATCTAAAAGTCGAACATCGAGAACATCATTATTAAAATCGTAATCGTTTGCTATAACATCGAAGGTACCTGAAGAGGTCGGAGAGGCTATTGTTTGCCTATCAAACACTCCAAAAGGTGCGATAGGACCAGGATTTCTTACAAGTGTCCCTGCCGATTTTTTGTTGTTACGAGCATTTAAGACGCGTTTGGCTTCGTTTGTTGCCAATCGTCCTATGTTATGGTTACCAGAACCATGCATCACACTTATAAAAAAATTATTACCTCCTGGTGCATCAGAACCTGCATTTTTTCTTGGTCGCACTTCATAAAATAATCCAGAGTTATTGGTATGTCCCAAAGACCATAAGTGCCCAACTTCATGAACCGCTGTTCCATTAGCCCAGCTAGTAGCACCTCTGCCCCCCATTGTACCATACTTGTTTTTTGTATTTACCGCATTAACGTAGGCCAAACCAGATGGTGCACTTAAAACATGATACACTGCCAAATCGTGAGTCCTACCTACTTTATCGGGATTATTATTCCAGTAATCGCGAAATGCATCAAGGCTTGATCTGGCATTTGTAGCGCCACCCGTACTCGTCACTTTATCTCTTAGTGGGTCTGTATTGGCATTTGTACGAATAATAACTGTACCCAAGGTGTGTTTAATACCCGAGCCACTTAAATAACGTTTGTCGAGATTAGTAGCAACAGATTGCGCTGAAGCCTGTGCTGAGGCTAATTTACCATCGTAAGAGGTATCTGCAAAAAAAGCTCTAGAACCAATTTCTACTCCAATTTCGAATCCAAAAACTTCATTCGCCATAGCTGATGGCAATGTGGCAGTAGAGCTAGTAAAATCATTATCGTTAGTTAATAATTTCTTTCCTGTAAACACAGAAGCTTTACTAGTTGTTTTAAAACTTTCGTTTTGAGCAGACTTTACCGTAGGCGCCTTAATAGGATGAGCTGTTTCACTATCAAAATGAACATTGCAAAAATTGGAATGTGCGTTATTTGTTAGAGCTGTAAAAATTTCATGTTTGTTTTTATCATTTCTTGAAGGCCGTATCTCTAGCGTCTCATATCCTGGTCTATCGACGGTTGCTGTTAAACCCTCATCGGTTAAAATGGCACTCACTGAAGAATCAGGGTATTCTAATACATAACCAAGATAAGTGCGCTCGGGCCCTTTGTCTATTTCAGTTAAATTGCCTTTTCCATCATCGATTAAAAATCGAGTGTTTTTACCAAAAACGGTGTTTTTTTCTAATTGAAGTGTTAGTTTTTCACCAGAATGAGAGAGCGCCATCGAAAAACTAGCTGGTAAATTTTCGGGAATTGATTTAATTATTAAGTCTTGATTGTTTTGAGAGTGAGCGTTTATAGCTAAAAAAACGAGTAATATTAAAAACTTCTGCTTTAAAAGTAACATGATAAATCTTATAATAATTGGTTGAGTTTTCAAAATAATAAAAAATTCTCTATTGTGAAAAATAATCAGAGAAAACACTAATAAATATGGTTAAACACGCGAATTTAAAAAGTAAACATACATTCTAATAGTCCTTCAATTCTGTCATTATAACCAATCATACGTTAGCAACTATGGCCCGTTCTTCTACTTTGTATTGATATACAAATGCTTCTTAAAACCGCTCTGAAGCTCAGTTAACCCTATTTGCCTTTTAATTCAAGGTTTCATATTTTTCTTTTGAAGTGTTTGTGAGCCTTGGATTTCTTTTTTGCCTAAATAAATATACCTGTATTTAATTTGAGTATTTTTAAATCGGAACTGGTATAAAAAAACAACTAAAATTTATTTTCGCTGTCGAATAACAACTAAGATCTGTTCAAAATATAAAAGAGTAATTACTATTGGGCTTTTTCAACGATAAAGGGAATTTACGCCTTTTAAACTTTAACTGCTATACCAAATTATAACACTCCTATTTTAACCTAAGATGTAACAAATACAAGGTAGTGTCGTCTTACTTTTATAACCACCAATTAAGCGCATTATATTTAGCGTAAAACTAATACATACTATTTTGGAAACCATTCTTACAATAAATAACCTCACCAAAAAATACGGTTATTTAACGGCTGTTAAAAACCTATCGTTTACTATAGAAAAAGGAAATGTTTACGGTATTTTAGGACCTAATGGAAGTGGAAAATCGACTACATTAGGTATTGTTCTAAATGTTGTAAATAAAACCGAAGGCAGTTTTCACTGGTTTGACGGAAATACAACAACTCACAATGCCTTAAAAAAAGTGGGAGCCATAATAGAGCGGCCTAATTTTTATCCTTACATGACGGCCTATCAGAATTTAAAACTAGTTTGCAAAATAAAGGGAATCGCCTACAATAAAATTGAAGAAAAACTCAAAATAGTGGGCCTTTTAGAGCGAATGAATAGTAAATTTAAAACCTATTCCTTAGGCATGAAACAACGTTTAGCGATTGCGTCTGCTTTACTTAACGATCCCGAAATATTAATATTAGATGAACCCACCAATGGTTTAGACCCACAAGGAATTCATCAAATTAGAGCCATTATAAAACAAATTGCTAATAAAGGGACTACGATACTTTTGGCCTCGCATTTATTAGACGAGGTCGAAAAAGTATGTTCGCATGTTGTCGTGCTTCGTAAAGGAGAAAAATTATATTCTGGAAGGGTAGACGAAATGATTTCCAGTCATGGTTTTTTTGAATTAAAATGTGATAATGATGTAGGGCTTTTAAATTATTTAAAAATACATCCATCTATTAAAAATACTAAAGTAGAAGAAGGATTAATAACTGCTTTCTTACAAACACCTGTCTCGGCTTCAGCTTTTAATAAAGAACTTCTAAATCAAGGATTCTTACTTTCACATTTAGTACAGCGAAAGGAAAGTTTGGAAGAGCAGTTTCTTCAGCTTACTGATAATAATTAATTACAAAATCGTAATCTCTTAAACGCCTAATAGTTTCAATCAAAAACAATAAACCAAATGTTACGTCTTTTACATATAGAATTCATCAAACTATGGAATAATAGAGCCAGTAAGCTCTTAATTTTAGCTTATTTTGCATTGCTTACTTCAATTGCTTTAATTGCATCTATTAAATTTGATATTGGCCCTATAAAATTTCATTTGGCAGAGCAAGGCATTTTTAATTTCCCCTACATCTGGCATTTTAATACTTATGTTGCTGCTGCTGTAAAATTTTTCTTAGCAATAGTTATTGTCTCTATGATGGCCAATGAATATAGTAATAAAACCATCAAACAGAATTTAATAGATGGACTTAGCAAAAAAGAATTTATCTTATCTAAATTTTATACCGTTGCCGTTTTTTCTTTTTTATCTACCCTGTTTGTTTTTGTTATTTCTTTAATTTTAGGCCTTATTTTTTCTAGTATAACAGAAGCACATTGGATTTTCTCAGACTTAGAGTATTTATTCGCTTTTTTTGTTAAACTTATGGGTTTCTTTTCTCTTTGTTTGTTTTTAGGCATCCTTATAAAACGCTCTGCATTCGCTTTAGGCTTTCTATTTGTTTGGTTTGTAATTGAAAAAATAGCTTATGGTCTCATTCGTTTTGAAATTAAGGCTACGAAAGAAAGTTGGCATTATATTACACAATTTTTTCCTTTAGAATCGATGTCTAATCTTATTAAAGAACCCATTACAAGATTAGGGGCTGTAAAGGAGTTAGCTGGACAGATTGGTGAAACTGTTAGCTTTAATTATGCGGTTAAATTTCATGAGATTATAATTGTTTTATGTTGGACAACCTTATTCATCTTTTTATCTTATAAGCTTTTAAAAAAAAGAGATTTATAGTATCTTTATTTAGCAATTGAGATATTATGAAAAAATGGTTAGTCTTGTTGTTTTTTCTAGCTCTAAACATGTTGTTCGGGCAACTAGAAACCTCAAACTGGTATTTTGGCGATCATGCGGGGATACATTTTAATTTAGATACTGGCGAAGTTACAACGCTTAACAATGGCGCTTTAGTAACTCCAGAAGGCTGTACAACAATTTCTGACAAAAACGGTGTGCTTCTGTTTTATACCGATGGTACTACCGTTTATAACGCCAACCATACAGTGATGCAAAATGGTTTAGGTTTGCTTGGTGACGAATCCAGCACACAATCGGCAATTGTGGTGCCAAAACCAAACGATCCCGATATCTATTATTTATTTACAGTAGGCTCTAGCCAAAACACCACAGGAATAAATTATTCTGAAGTTAATATGACTTTAGATGGTGGGCTTGGAGGGATAACCACAGTTAAAAACAGACCGCTTTTAGTGACAGCAGCTGAGAAAATATCGGCAGTCTTAAAAGATTTTGAATCGGGAGCTATTTGGATCATTACATTATCAGACGCTGCAGGTAATGGCTCAGGTATTATAAATTCATTTCACGCCTTCGAAGTGAATGCCAATGGGGTAAACCAAACTGCTGTAGTTTCTACCTTCGATATGAACATTCTAGATACTAAAGGCAGTCTAAAATTTTCACCCAATGGCGATAAGTTAGCCAGTGCCAATTCTCGTTCTGGACTTTTTATTGCCGATTTCGATACCCAAACAGGAAGAGCGAGTAATAAAATTCAATTACGCCAACCATCAAATGGAGATTTAGAAAGTACTTATGGTGTCGAGTTTTCTTCCAATGGAGAATTACTTTATGCGACCATTACCAATATCATAGCCGTTAACGACGGTACGCTTGTTGTTACTACTAGTTTAGTACAGTATAATTTAAAAGCTTCCGATATTCCTTCAAGTGAGATCGTTTTAGATGATAGAGTATTATTTAGAGGTGGATTACAACTAGGCCCAAATGGAAAAATATACAGAGCCTTGAGTACTAATAATTTCGATGGCGATTCTTTTTTAGGCGTAATTAATAACCCCAACATGGTAGGTGCTGGCTGCGATTACCAACATAATGCTATTAATTTAGGAAATGGTTTATCCAGACAAGGATTGCCACCTTTTATACAGTCTTTTTTTGTCGAAAAACAAAGAGATACTGTGTATTATTGCCTCAATAAGTTTCCCGATTTAATCACCTTAGAAAATGGTTTTGATCTTAATCCCAACAATGATTACAATTATTTGTGGTCTACAGGAGAAACGACGCCTACAATTCAAGTTAATGAAATTGGCTCCTATACAGTAGATGTTACAAATACAAATAACCGTTCCATTTGTAAAATAATTGTAGTAGCGCCCTCGAACATAGCAACCATAGATACCATTACCATTACAGATGAAACTTCAGAAAACACCATTAGCGTATTCGTTTCTGGTACAAGTACCTATGCATATGCTCTTTTAAATGAAGCTGGTCAGGTTGTACGTCCTTATCAAGAAAGCAATGTATTTAATTCGGTATCTCCAGGAATATACACCGTCTCTGTAAAAGATATAGAAAATGATTGTGGCAGTATTGAAGAAATTATTTCTGTAATTGGCTTCCCTAAGTTTTTTACACCCAATGGCGATGGGTATAATGACCACTGGCAAGTTTATGGGGTTAGCGACCAATTTCAGTCCAATATGATTGTTTACATTTTTGATCGTTTCGGCAAATTAATAAAACAAATAAGCCCCTTAGAAAAAGGATGGGATGGAACATTTAATGGCAAGCCCTTACCATCAAGCGATTATTGGTTTTATGTCGCAATGCAAAATGGACGTGTGCTTAAAGATCATTTTAGTTTAAAGCGATGAACTAAAAATTGTTTACACAAAACAACTGTAGTAATTATCATTTTCTTTCCTTTTAGACTATTGGCCTATTTACCTGAGTTCAATCTAAGGATTTAGAATGAAAAAGCCGTCAAATTGAGTAATTTTTCAAAGTGAAACGAAGAAAAATGGTATCGAAATTAGGCTTTTGATTGAAAATTTACTGGTATTCGATACAATTTTCTATCGAAAATCACTCTGACTGACGTAAATTTTATTACATCGAAATCACGTTAATTTAATGCCTTAACTTTTTAAGTTTAAGTTAGAAAGTCGTCAATCATAACATTTCATAAAACAAAAAAGCAGATCAATAAAGATCTGCTTAATATTATTCTAAAAATACAATCTCTATTTATTTAGCTTCTGCATAACGACGCTCTACTTCATTCCAATTAATAACATTAAAAAAAGCTTCAATATAATCTGGTCGTCTGTTTTGATAATTTAAATAATAGGCATGCTCCCAAACATCTAATCCAAGAATAGGGGTGCCGCCACAAGAAA
>CALDCO010000167.1 GCA_937937185.1 uncultured Flavobacteriaceae bacterium | reverse complement strand
TTATAGAGCATAAGGTCGATAACATTTTTAAATCCCTAAATGATACCACTCGTGTGGCGCAAATGATAGTAACTTCGGCAGGTGAATTGGGCAAACCGAAAGCGACTATTTTTAATTTAGTAAAAGAAAATAAAATTGGAGGGGTAGTATTTTTAAAAGGCACAAAAGCCAATCATAAACAAATGATTGATTCCCTGAATAGTTTTAGTAATTCTAATAAACAATTGCCTTTATTATATTCAATAGATGCTGAACCTAGTCTTTTTAATGGCAGGCTACAAGGCACCAAAACAATTATAAACACCATTGATATTGAAACGATTGAACAATCTGATTCTATTGCCAGAATTATAAATAATAATTTGCGAGCGATTGGATTTCACCAAAACTTTGCACCAGTTGCAGATGTAAGCCCCCAAAATGAGGCGATAAAAAACAGAAGTTTTGGAAGCGATAAAAGTCAAGTTGTAGCGTTAAGTAAGCAGTTTATAAAAACCACACAAGCGCAAGGAATCATTGCTACTGCTAAACATTTTCCTGGTCATGGGTTAGTAAAAGGAGATACTCATAAGAAATCTGTCTATACAGACGGGGAACTGCAAGAGTTAGAGGTCTATCCGCCACTAATAAAGGCTGGTGTTATTTCTATAATGATGGCTCATATTACCATAACCAATAATGAAAAATATAATACTAATGGATTGCCTGCTAGTTGTTCTAGAAATATTGTAACGGGACTATTAAAAAACGAATTAGGATTTAAGGGACTTATTATAACCGATGCGCTAAACATAATGAAAGCAGTTACAATAATTGATAATGCGCCTTTGCTTGCTTCAAAGGCAGGAAACGATATGTTGTTAATGCCAACCGATGAAATCAAAACAATGAATTCTATTCTTAAGGAAATGGAAAATGATCCGATTTATAAAGAACAAGTTTACAGATCGGTGAAGAAAATTATTCGATTAAAAATAGTATTAGGATTAATATGACGAAAACAAAAACACGCATACAAATACGAACTAAATTAACAATTAACATATAATCAAAATGAAAAAAGCAATTTTAATTTTTACACTTATAAGCGTTATGAGTTGTGCTTCTGAAAAGTATGAATTAATCACAGGTGAGTGGAAATGTGAAAAATGGATGATTAAGAAAACAGGAAAAAACAACTGTAAAAATAATGTGTTTTTTACCTTCAATAGCGATAAAACCTATGAATCTACAATTGGGCAACTCAATCAAAAGGGGAAGTTTGAGATTTTAGGCAGTCAATTAATTTGTTATCCCGAAAATGCATTAAAAATTGGTGTAAAGGTAAATGAATTAACAAAACACACTCTCAATTTCACAATGAGTCGATCTGGTGAAGAAGAGACAATAACACTGGTTAGGAAATAAGGTCACTGCCAACGCAAGGTAGATTAGCGAATTCGAAACGATTAGGTTAATTTTTAGGTTGTCAATTTTTTCGACATTTAAGATTACAGATCTGGACACATGATATCAAATTGAAATTTAGTCTGATCTGAAGGTTTGTGTTTTATATTTACCTAGTCTATTGGTCATTGCGTATAAGTTTTATGCAATAAGTTTTTATAGAACTACAGATAAACTTTTTTACCTAATACCTAATACCTAATACCTAATACCTAATGCCTAATGCCTAATACCTAATACCTAAAATCAGCAACATCCAGAATTAGGATCACAACAAGATTCGTTGACTTGTAATTCAGAAAGCTTCATTTTTGGTTTTTTTACAGGGATTCCACAATTTTCTTTAGCAAGACAATCGGTTTGTTTGGCGGTTAATAAGAAATTGGAGCCATCGAAATCTAATCCAAATTTCCCAATAGTATCGCCTTGATATTCAACTTCAATATCTAGATCTTCAAGTTGGAGAATACGCTCAGAGAGCTCAATAATATGAAGCAGTTTTTCAGGATGTAATCTATGGTCGTAATCATTGGCATTCCATAGCTGAAAATTTGCAACCATCTCTTTTCTTTCTACACCGCCACAGTCTATAAAATGCTTGCTTATTTTTCCTACTTCTGTAACATGAAAATGCTTAGGTACTAAGCTGCCATTAGGAAGTTTAAAGGTTATTTGCTTTAATTCACTTAGTTGTTTCTTAATTTGTGATAATTTCATTGGTTTTGTTTTTTATCAGTTCCACAACAATTTAAGGGGTTACTAACATCCATATTTAGAAAATTAGTTAGGACATTTTTCATGCTTTTCCATTTTTCATGATTTATACAATAGCATACACTGGTACCTTCTATAGTGCCCTTAATAAGTTGTAATTCTTTAAGTTCTCTTAAATGTTGCGATATTGTAGGCTGAGCTAAACCAATAACAGTTACTAAATCGCCACATATACAACGGTTAATTTTAAACAAATGCTGTAGTATTGAAACTCTTGCAGGATGCCCAAAAACCTTGGCAAATGCTGCAATTTCATTTTGGTTATTGGTAAATAATTCAGATTTAGCTAGCCCCATAATTTAATTTGTCTATTGCAATATTACGATTAATTAAATTAATTTCAAAAAAATTCACTTATATAATATTGAGTTAAAAATTAATGTAATGGTATTTCTATTTTTTTGAAATAAAAACATAACTAAAACTAAAAATTTCGTTTAAAACTAAAAATATGCCAAAAAACGCTTGAAAAATATATGTTTTTGATTATATAATACAAGTGCTTCAGGTATTTTTTGTTTAACTTAGCACTAGAGTAATCCCCATTAACTACTTCAATTATTTTATCTGCTTTAAATGAGAACAAACAGATTTATCATGATTTGTTTGTTGATATAATATAAATTGATTGTTTAAAACTATTAGATACAAGTTTTTTAATGGTTTTAAAGGTTTAAATACATTAACAATAATGTTGAAGTTAATTCAACCTGTACTTCTATTATTGCCTTTTTTGTTGCTGTCTCAAACTCCGGTAGACATTAACTCAGGCGACCCTGCTTTTCCATTTCCTCAGTTTATGGATTATAAGTATGATGGTGGTCATGAACTCAAAAACTTGTCCAGTAAAAACCCAGACGGTTTAACTCATGCAGAAATGGAGAAAAGAATTCGAGAGGCATGGCACATTATGTCGAATCGATTTAAATATGATGGAGATAGCCACGACGGTGTTCAATATATTCAAAGTAACATAGGCTGTCCGTACGACTGTAGCGAAGGAGCAGGCTATGCTATGATAGGTGCCTCCTATATGGCTGATAAAACGACTTTCGATGGCATTTGGTTTAGAGAGCATGATATTAGGATGGTAAAACACCCGCGCTATAAAGACGGAGTAGTACCAAGACCCAATTATCTTTATGGAGAAAATGCATTGGCCGAGCCAGGAGGCGATGCCGCTACAGATGGGGATGTCGATATTGCTTTAGGCTTATTGATGGCATGGAAACAATGGGGAGATGATTCTGGACACGTCGATTTTAATGGCAACCCCATTAGTTACAAAGAAGATGCTTTAAATGTTATAAGGGGGTTGGTAGAAATTACCGATAGCGGTTTTGGAGATTGTAGAATAGTAACAGGGAATGTGGGGATTGATGGTTATTTTAAAAACGGAAATACTTGGACTGAATTAACAGCTTGGGCAACAGGTCAAGATCCCTGTCCTGAATTTGCCGGACCGCAAAGATTACATGTCGATTATGTTGCACCAGCCTATTGCAAAGCCTTTGCCGATTTTTTAGAAGCTGAAGGCGATGCCGATGATTTAGTGTGGAATGTCCCTCAATTAAGACGAGCCGAAGTCTCTTCAGATTGGTTTATGGGCGAACTATTAAACAAAGGGCCTAATACCGTTCCTGTTGCAGGTTGGGTGGGGCTTGATGCTGCGAATAATGCCACCTTTGCCAACTTTAACGAAGGCGAAGATTTTCGTTACGCATGGCGTACAATTTTAAATCATACTTGGCATGGTAATCCTGAGAATTCATGGAATCCAACCACTCACCAAATTGTTCCTGGGGGGAATACTTTTAATAAGGATATGGGAGAACGCTTTAGTCGTTTTTTAGCAGATCCTTCAGTAAATGGTAATCCTTGTGTGAATCCCGGTGGTGGTTTAGGAATGACATTTAATGGCCCCTCTCAAGTGGTTCAATTGTACGACCCTAATACAGGCGCTGGTTCTGGAGCATTTCCTTTAAATTGGTTACTAGGTACTGGATCACCCTCATCGGTTTCGGCGCAAGATTTCGACACTATGGGAAAATTGTATCGACAATGTGCCATTGAGTGGGATCAAACTTCAGGAAGAAACTTAGATTCAAATCCATTTTATTTTCATGGTTTTTTTAGATTATTAGGAATGCTAGTCACTACTGGTAATTTTCAGTCTCCTGAAGCAATCACGCCCAAAGCAAATATGAAAGTATACAATTCAGTAAATAAAACATTTGCGTTTCCGGGTGATGAGATTACTTTTACTTTCTCTTATAGAAATTATGGTTCGGTAGCGGCTCAAAATACAGTGATAAAAGATGTTGTTCCCAAAGGATTACAGTTTGTTTCGGCGACTAACGGTGGTGTCGAAGCAGGAGGAGCTATTAGCTGGAATATTGGGACGGTGCCTGGGTATAATTCCGCAACTAAAATCCCACCAACAATAGGAAGTGTAAGCGCGACTTTCAAAGTGATCGATAATTTTTCAGGGCGTATTTGTAATCCCGTAAGCATAGAAACAACCACAGGAGAAGGATGGGTTTCCAATGAATTTCCAAATAATATTACCGCCGTAATGGAACGTAATTGTGTTGATATTATTGATACCGCCCTAGAAATCGAAAAAACAGTAGATCATACTAAAGTTAATCCAGGTGATGTGGTGACTTACGAAGTAGAGTTTAAAAATACATCTGAAGGCGAATATATAAATGGAGGTCGCTCGGGGGTTAATTTTGCCTATGCCAGAGACGATTCTCCTGCAAATGGAACGACCCAAGGGATTAAAATGCGATTGTATCATGGTGCAGATGAACCTTATATCGATTATCAAAACTACAGATTATCTCTATTCTTAAATGACAATACTTATAATTGTATTTCTGGCGATCCAGGTTGTAATGTTGGTTGGTCGCTTAGAGATGTGATATACGAAGGTGGCGATCCTAATGGTGTTCAAGTATCTCAAGAAAATATTGTTCCTGGTAGTGATGCCAATGGGGCATGGAACCAAAGAGTAGTTGTACAATTTGCTGAACAGCTTTCCGCACCTACACCGCATTTGTTGCGTTATTTTGGAACACCAAGAGTACACGAAGGGGGTGATGAGCCTCTACGTGGTGTTTGGGATTTATTTACAAGTAATTTTGGAAGCGTAGACTGGTCAGACGATTGGTCTTGGAATGCTAATGCTAGTGATGCCGATGATGGTTTTTATTACCCAATAACCAATGATTGGACCGATCATTACAACCCAAACATACCTGTAGATAGGTATCATAATGAAGCTTGTGAAACACCTACAAAAACGATTGATAATGTATTAATTGAAGAGTGGGATGGCTATACTTGGCGTAGGATTTTTGGCTCAGGTCCCGTGCCCGGAAGAGATGTAGAGAATGTTGTTGTCACCGATGTGTTACCTTTAGGTTTTACATTTGTAGAATTTGTAGAGCCTTATCCTTTAGGAATTATGCCAAGCACTTCTGTTTTACCAAATGGTCGAACAGAAATAAGATGGGAATCGCCAGTACTACAAATAGGGCAAGGTGGTATTATTAAGTATAAAGTTAGAGCAGATTTTAGTTCAGGAGAATGCCCAAGAGCCGACGAAATACAAACTAATTTGGCTTCGATAGAAGCGACAAATGAGTCTCCTATTGAAGATTCTGTAGCGGTTACTGTCACTTGTAATCCAGTTATTTTACCCCCGCCACCGTCTTCAATGACTAAAGTAGCAACACCAGCAACTGGCGAAGTAGGAGATGCCATTGTCTATACTCTAGAATACGAAAATACAGATGGCTCGCCTATAGAATTAGAGTTAAATGCAAATACAGATTGGACAGCACAAAACGGAACATTAATGCCAGTAGCGAATGGTGTTCTTAATTCAGTGACGAATAATGATGGTGTTTCTACATACAATTTTTCTCATGGGACTAATGGCATATTAGAGGCGCGTATCGCTTTTCAGCCTAGTGCGGCTTTTGGATTTACATTTAGGCATACTGGAGGAGGAAAAAATAATGGATTATATATTGTTTTTAAACCAAACCCTGGTGCTGGATCAATAGAAACAAAAGTATATGATGGTCTAACAGAAATAGATGCCACCATATTAGGATTTCCCGGAGATCCAACGGATATAAAATTATTACTAAGTGGCGATCAGCTCAATGTTTGGGTTGGTAACACCATAAGTCCTAACCCTTCTTGGTCGGTAACTGGATTACCTGTGCGAGTGGGTAACGCTGGTTTTATTAATGGATTTCCTGATGGCAGTGATTCTTATGGCTTACATACCGTAACACGATTTAAGTCGAGTTTAGATTCTGCTTTTAACGTACAAGTTACCGATCCTATTCCTGCTGAAGTTT
>CALDCO010000166.1 GCA_937937185.1 uncultured Flavobacteriaceae bacterium | reverse complement strand
TTTTTTCTTTATAAATCTTAAACGCTATTTTATATGGGTTCAGCTATAATTTTTAAGGGCATTGGTTTTAAACGTTACTTCGCCAAAATACCTTTGGCGGTTATTAAAGGAATGGTTTGTAAGGTTTTTAAACTAATCGTGTTTTTTGGAAATAGAAAGGTTTTATCATAGAGCTGGTTGTTTTCAAAAAAAGTGACTTTAAATTCGTTATTTAAAGCAAACAGTTCTTCTTGCATGAGTTCTATTTTTAGGGAACTCTTCGCAGGAAGTTTATCTAGTTTTTTTCGAAATGTTGAGGTTGTTTTTTCTTTGGAATAACCACTTGTTACAATTAAAACAAGGTCTAAATCTACAGGTTTGTCATTAATGATATAAGCATTCCAGTCTAGGGTTTTATATCGGGCGTTATACTCGTTTACAACCGCTATGTAAACGCCTTCGACTTTGGGAATTTTAATGTCTTTTTTCATCTGTTTATAGGTGTTATTTCTAAAAGGCCGGTGGAAATTCCCATACTTTCTTTATTGAGGGTTATCCATTTAATAGTTTTGACTAAATTTTGTACAATACTATAAACGGTCATTTCAACGATGTTAACATGATCACCTGGGTTAGAATGTATAAAATGGAATTAAAAAGCCGATTTAAATTGTTCTAAAAAGCGTACGTCATTTTCACTAAGCAATCGTATGTCACTAATTTGGTGCAATAGTAAGGCAATACGATCTATTCCCATACCAAAGGCAAAACCAGAATAGGCTTTAGAATCGATGCCACAATTTTCTAACACGTTAGGATCTACCATCCCACAACCCATAATTTCTAACCAACCAGTACCCTTGGTCATTTTATAATCGGTTTCGGTTTCTAATCCCCAATACACATCCACCTCTGCACTTGGCTCAGTAAACGGGAAATAGGAGGGGCGCAAACGAATTTTCGATTTCCCAAAAAGTTCGGTCGTAAAGTATTGTAGGGTTTGTTTTAAGTCTGCAAAGCTTACATCTTTATCTATATACAGGCCTTCAACCTGATGAAAAAAGCAATGGGAGCGTGCTGAAATCGCTTCATTACGATAAACCCTTCCTGGAGATATGGTACGTATTGGGGGTTCATTATTTTCCATATAACGCACTTGTACAGAACTGGTGTGTGTACGTAATAAAATATCTGGATTGGTTTGTACAAAAAATGTATCCTGCATGTCTCTTGCAGGGTGATATTCTGGTAAATTTAATGCTGTGAAATTATGCCAATCGTCCTCTATTTCCGGACCTTCACTAACATTAAACCCTATTCTTGAAAAAATATCAATAATTTGGTTTTTTACTACCGAGATGGGATGGCGAGCACCTATAGCAATGGGTTCAGCAGGACGCGATAAATCACCATAAACACTTTTATTATCTTGGCTATTCTCTACGGCTTCTTTTAAGGTGTTTACTTTATCTTCTGCGGTTTTCTTTAACTTATTAATAACTTGGCCAAACTCCTTTTTTTGATCGTTAGCAATGTTTTTAAACTCTGCAAAATAGTCATTTAGCAAGCCTTTTTTTCCTAAGTATTTTATACGGAATGCTTCTATTTCTTCTTTAGACTGTGTTTTAAATTCTTCAGCCTCAGTAATGAGTTCTTTTATTTTGTCTATCATGATGTTTAATCTTATACTGCTCTAATCCTTTTCAGGATGATTTCAGTATTAAAATGCAAAACAAATTTAGTGATTTTTATGGGATTAATATTGTTGAAAAGTGGTTGTTTAAGGGTTAGGCTTACCCTCTAAAGTTGGGTTTTGAGTTATTAATATAAAGAAATAAGCAATTCGAAGTAAATTTGAACTCAGTTAAACCATATCTAAGGATATTTATATAGCCACGGCTGATTTTCCGATAGTATAAAATTAGCAATTAATATGTTGTTAGCGGCAGTTTTTATTATGTCTTATTCTATATGTTCGAATAATATTTTCTAACTGATGATGGGTAATGTCTAATTTATCAATTTCTATTTTTTCGGATTCATCTTTGTCAAACCAATAAATGAGATAGGATTTTGTAGACTTTCCATATCCTTCCTGAATGACACCTTCCCCTTCAATACTTGACCAATTTTTAAATTCAGTAGTAATTGTTTCTATTCCGCTGTTGTCAATAATTATTTGAGGCTTTTTGTTAAGAAATTTACGTAACTCTTTTACAGAGCTATAAATTCCAATTAAAATCATTACTCCTCCTAGAATAAATCCATAGTTTGTTCCTTTTGCGAAATAATATATTCCGCCACCTATGATCAATATTGAAATCAATACTTCTAAAAAACTTAGTGATTTAGAATAGTATATTTTTATTTTGGGAGGAAGAGAATAATCCTCTCTATAAACGTCTTCTTTGTCGAATTTCTTTTCAAGTTTTTTTAATTCTTCTTTTTCTTCAAGAGTTCTAATTTCTGTTTTTTCAAAAATATTTCCGTCATTCCAAATCAGTTTTTCTTGAATAGCTCTTTTCTTTAATTCGTGTACGTTTCTAACATTCTTAAATGCCCAAATTCGCCATTTCGTAATCATAAAACTCCAAACTAACCAAGCGAATACAAAACCTAAAAGAAACCCAATTCCAATTCCCCATTTAGGAATTAGATTTTGGTTTGATAAAAATAAGGATAAAGCAGGAATTCCAATAATACATATAAAGACAGGAATATTCACAATTAAGTGTCCTCTATTTATTGCTTTAGTAACTGAAATTTCTTGTTTCATTTAGTTTATTGGTAAATTACCGCTAATTTATTTCTACTTTACATAAGTAATGCATAATCATACCTATTGCTACCATTAGTTAATTCCTAGATATGTTTTTGCTTTTTCATGATTGAAATTACTTTTTTTAAATGGGTGCGCTTCAGTGTTGAAAACATAATTATTAAAATTAAATGTGTTTTCGTTTACTGCTGCTAAATAAAAATATTTTAATGTTTCGGCATAAAAATAAGTAGCTAAATAGTCTTTTTCTTTCATGGTACGCACATCTGAAATAGCATGAAAAGCGGTGTCGTTCATACAGCAATCTTTAATGTCTACCCAGTATTTTTGAATCATTTTTAAATATTTAATGTTACCAGTGATTTGATACAGATAGTATGCCGATTCAATTATTTCTGGATTTAATTCTGAGTTTGCATATTCAATTTTGTCTTCTTCATAGAGGTACCTGGTTGGAAGCAATCCATATTTATCCCAAAGCCAATCCCAAGTTGCCATGTTTTTTTCTGCATTATCTAAATCGCCATGTAGGGCTTGAATAGCAGGAAAAAAAGCATCATAAAGCGACATTGATCTTTTTACAATTTCACCATTGTCCATATTAACGCAGGCATAAAATTGTTTGCCGTTATACTCATCAGAATAATACTGATTAATTTTTTCTAAACTGTAATTCCAAATCGCTGCTATCTCTGGATCGGGAAAGAGCAGATTGCTTTTGAATAAATATTCGTAGTAGGAATCCATTCCAGCCTGAAGATAAGACCAGTTGTTCGTCCATTCACCCGATTCTACATTAATGAAATCTCCAGGTAAACCAATTTTCGATTTTCTTTTAAATATGGCCAAAGTCGCTTTTTTTGCAACCTGATAATATTTAGGATTTCGAGAATAATAGCTTAAAACCCCAAATTCAAATAAATAGGTTGCCGCTTGTGCAGTATTTACAACATTCCCCTTCCCCTCGCCATTGTTTCCACTGGTTGCACCAGTTTTAAGATTAACAGAGTGATAAGGTATGCCAGTAGGCGAATTAAATGCAGGTAATAACCGGTCTCCAAAATCTATTGCTTTCTTGAGAATCTCAGGATTTTTTGTAATGTCATAAATAGCCAGTAACCCACCTAAAATTCTAATATTTACTTCGAATACCTGAACAAAGACATCTTTGTCCCAATCCATCTTAAGCGCATAGTTTTCAATTTCTTTAGCCTCTGTATCGAGTCCCATTACCGATAACGTGCTATAGGCATCAATTGGTGAAATCCCTAAAGATTGGTCGTACCAATTAAAACCAGATTTCGATAATGGTAATAATACATCCTTACCCCATGCGTAATCTTTATACGCATTCCAAGAGCGTAGCATTTGAGCTTTAATTTCTGAAGATTGATAGGTTAGTGTGTCGTTAGACTTTAAATTTATTAAAGAGGGCTGTTTCTTTTCTAAATTATTACATGAGATAATAAATAGAAAGACCATTAAATATAAACTCTTAAAATTCATTTT
>CALDCO010000165.1 GCA_937937185.1 uncultured Flavobacteriaceae bacterium | reverse complement strand
CATAAAAAAAAATCCTTTCTATGCATAGGGTTGGATGTCGATCTAAATAAAATCCCTAAGCACCTTTTAAAAGAAGAAGACCCTATTTTTTCTTTTAATAAAGCAATTATAGAAGCCACACAACATTTATGTGTCGCTTATAAGCCTAATACGGCATTTTATGAAGCATATGGTCTTAAGGGATGGAAAGCTTTGCAGAAAACGGTTAACTATTTAAACGAAAACTACCCAGAAATTTATACCATTGCAGATGCCAAAAGAGGCGATATTGGTAATACCAGTTCGATGTATGCTAAAGCTTTTTTTGAAGACTTAAATTTTGATAGTATTACAGTAGCACCCTACATGGGTAGAGATTCTATAGAACCGTTTTTAGCATTTAAAAACAAACACACTATTATGTTGGCGCTAACCTCTAATGAAGGCGCTTTCGATTTTCAAACTAAAAACGTAGAAGGGCTAGAATTATATAAGCATGTTTTAGAGACTTCCAAAACGTGGAAGAATTCGCAAAATTTAATGTATGTTGTTGGGGCGACAAAGGCCGAGTTTTTTAAAACCATTAGAACGATTATTCCTGAAAATTTTTTATTAGTGCCTGGGGTTGGGGCTCAAGGTGGAGACTTAACTACCGTTTGTAAATATGGAATGAATAAAAATATTGGTTTACTAATTAATTCTTCACGCGGTATTATTTATGCCTCTAACGATGCTAATTTTAGCAACTCTGCAGCCCTTAAAGCTAAGGCATTACAACAACAAATGGAAACGATTATAAATAATATGTAATCGTAATTATTTTAAATGCAATTAAAAGACCAGTTAAGTAGAATTGTTTTTTTTGAAAAAACACCAAGAAGAATTATTTCTTTAGTTCCTTCTCAAACAGAATTATTACATGATTTAGGCTTAGAAGATAATATTGTAGGCATTACTAAATTTTGTGTGCATCCATTTCATTACAAATCTGCAAAACAGGTGGTTGGTGGTACTAAGCAAATTAAAATTGATAAAATAAAGAGTTTAAAACCAGATGTTATTCTTTGTAATAAAGAAGAGAATACCAAAACTATTGTTGAAGCTTGTGAACAAATTTGCAGTGTTCATGTTTCAGATATTTATTCCATTCAAGATACTGTAGAACTAATTTCTCAATACGCGCTAATGTTTAATAAACCTAAAGAAGCAGCTAAAATAATAGACAAAATTCAATTTAATTTTAAAGTGTTTCAGAGTTTTATAAAAGATAAACCTATTATTAAGGTGGCCTATTTTATATGGAGAAACCCTTGGATGGTAGCTGGAAATAAAACATTTATTAATTACCTTTTAAAACTTAACAGATATAAAAATAGTTACGATAATTTAGAGCGCTACCCAGAGGTTGATATTAGCAAAATTAAAGAAGAAGGCGACCCAGAATTGATATTTTTATCAAGTGAACCTTATCCTTTTAACGAAAAGCATGCTTTAGAGATTGGTCGCGTTTCCCAGCATTCTAGAATCATTTTTGTAGATGGAGAGTACTTTTCTTGGTATGGGTCTAGGCTCATAAAAGCATTTAGTTATTTTAAAACACTAAGAAATAGGCTCTAATTCTTCTATTAAAAAGTAATCAAGTTTTTTTAATTTTCCAAGAAGCTTTATTGCTTTATATTCAAAAATATCACTTAATTCATGATCTGTTTCTTTAATATTATAGGCTTTTTCTATTAAATATTTATAGCGATTACTAAGTCGTTCCCGTTGGTGTATAATAATATCTGTACGTTTCATTTTGACGATGAGTTCATTTACTTAAAGATAAGTTAAATAATTGTAATACTGTTAGTTATGGTTTTTTATTCGCCAATCTTCTACAAAAGTCGTTAAAACGCTTTTTGGATTAGCCGTGTATCTCCTAATCCTGCTTCAAATAAAATAACGTTTAATTCCTAAAAACATAGGAGCATTTAAATAGAAATGATTATAATTAATGCAATAATGAAATAAAACAAAAAAACCGTTCTTATTACAGAACGGTTTTTTAATATAAAGAGATCTTTTATTTATTCTTTTATAACAACCATGGATTTGGTTAAACTTTGCCCAGATAGTTTTAATAGATAAACGCCTTTGGACAAATTAGACAAATTAGGAATCGTTACAGATTTTTGATTATCTGTATTTGTTTCATTAATAATCCTACCTGATATATCATACAAAACAACCTTTTCAAAGCTGTTTGCATTTTCCATATTAATTTTTAATTCAGAATTGAAAGGATTTGGATAGATAGTAACTTTATTATCAGCAATTGAAATGTCGTCGGTACTTAGAACTGTACAATCGTTTTTACCAAGCACTTTTAATTCTGAAAGGCTAACCCAAGAACCTGTATATCCTGAAGCTCCAGTAACTGTTATTCTTAAAAAGCGCGCATTAACAGGAGAAAAAGTATCTGTAATTGGATTTGAGATAGAACCACCTTGTGTATTACCAGAACGATTAACAATTTGATTATAACTGCCATTAGCGGTAGTCTTCGATTCAATTTTAAACTGATAAGCCCTATCTTGGTATGCAATAACTTCGGTTTTATTAATGCTCTTTATGCTGCCCAAATCGACTTCTAACCATTGCGGAAAATTTTGAGCAGACCATCTTGTTTCTGTACTATCGTCGACAAGGTTGGAAGCGACATTATCGGCATCGTAATTAGAAGCTGTTGTTTGTTTATTCAATACAACATTGATAATCTTACCACCGTCAGGAGGGCAGGTAACCGTTACAGTAGAAGTATCGGTATGGTTTCCATCATTAGTTTTCGCTGTAATTATTGCAGTCCCTTCAGATTCTCCTGTGATTATACCAGATGAATTTACTGTTGCAATAGAACTGTCGCTTGAGGTCCATTTAACAGATTGATCTGTTGCATTTGTAGGTAATACTTTCGCTACCAATGTATTGCTTTGTCCAACCTCTAGGGCATTAGATTTTGGCGATACAGAAACCCCACTTACTGAAACTTTCCCTGTTCCATTGGGACCGTACAACTTAAAATTATCAACCCTTACATGGCCCGTTTCTCTAATAGTATTTGTGCCACCATTGTAAAAATTAAACCAGTATGCATATATTTTTAGTTTATTATCTCTTCTAAAATTCAAATTGGTTATTTGTTGAGCAAGCTCGCCGTTAACCCAAACACGTAGAACACCATTGTTTTTGCCAACAGTATTTAATTTAATATACTGCTTTACATCATACCATCTGTCAAATTGCATGTCTCCTTTATTTCCCCAGTTTATACCAGATCCCCATGTTTTCTTGCTAGCTTGTGGTTGAGAACCAGGATTATTAACATCGTAAGGAAACGGATTACAATTTCTATAATCTGTACTCCCTGGGCAATTAGGCGCATCGTAGTTGGTGTATGTGTGATAAACATACCACTTGTTTTTAACATAAGGTTGGTTGTCGGCATTAATGGTACCCCTAGCAGACCACCCAGCTTTACCATAGCCTGGTCTATTACCCCATCCAGATCTATCATAAGTTCCAGAGAAGCCAGGAGCTTTCCCGCCATATTCTTTCATGTCTTTATCGTATCTTATACTGTATTCTGCAAACAATTCTTCTGGTTCGAAACCAAGATTGTCTTTTAATAAATATTTCATGGAACCACCACGATGCGTATTCTTTACAACAGTGATTTCAACACAGCCATTACCTCCTGGACCTCCATTTGGAATAAATTTCCAGTTTTCACTACTAGACATTTCGTAATTAGTTTTGAAATTTGAATTACTGAAATCGTCTTGCCAATAGGCCTGACCTTGCACTGAAGTGGACAAGAGAATGGTTAACAATAACAAAAAATTGAGTTTGATTAGCTTTTTCATTTTTTAGATAGTAATAATGGCAATGATTCATGTAAGCTTTGTAAACTTGAAATCTAAAACAGAGCCGGATTAGTTTTTAATTTACCATATTACAATAAGGAAGTAAAGCTATATTTAGGACGGGTAGGACTGCTTTAAATTTAAAACAAAACAGACACTATACAAATATATGTTAAAATATTTTAAATTGATAAAAAATAGTTAAAAATCGCAGTTTTTAATTATTTTTTTAACAAATATAATTTATTATTCGTTTTTGTTAAAAGTTGTTCTTAAAATAAAACAGACTTTTTTTAAGCGAAAAAATCTAAGTTTTTCTATTAATATTGGTGTTATTTTATATCGATTTAGCTACATCTACACGTTTTATCTTTTCGAATTTATAGAATATTTATGACGAGGTAGTGAAGTAGAGAAAAAAGAAATGAGAGAATATAACAAAATCATTTTGTGCGGTAAATTTTAGTATTCTAAAAATGGAAAACCATTAAAATAATAAGGTTTCATTTAAGTTGTTAAATAAGAATTTCTATCATAAATTAGTTCATTAATTAATCCTTTTAATTAAATGCAAAATAGAATCACTAAGTTGTTTAATATAAAGTATCCAATTATACAAGCAGGAATGATATGGAACAGTGGTTGGAGATTGGCTTCTGCGGCTAGCAATTCTGGAATATTAGGTCTTATTGGTGCGGGTAGTATGTACCCAGAAGTATTGCGAGAACATATTCAAAAATGTAAAAAAGCAACGAATAAACCTTTTGGGGTTAATGTACCAATGCTATATCCTAACATTACTGAAATTATGGATATTATTGTCGACGAAGGGGTTAAAATTGTATTTACTTCAGCAGGAAATCCCAAAACATGGACCAAATGGTTACAAGACAAAGGGATTATGGTTGTTCATGTGGTAAGTAGTGTGAAATTTGCTTTAAAGGCGCAAGCAGCTGGAGTCGATGCTGTCGTTGCTGAAGGCTTTGAGGCTGGTGGCCATAATGGTAGAGATGAAACCACGACCTTAACATTAATTCCTATGGTAAAAGAGCAGGTGCAAATTCCATTAATTGCTGCTGGTGGCATTGCTACAGGTCGCGCAATGTTGGCAAGCTTAATTCTAGGAGCAGATGGCGTACAAGTAGGCAGTCGTTTTGTAGCTAGTGAAGAGAGCTCTGCGCACAAAGCATTCAAGGAAGTTGTTATAAAAGCTAAAGAAGGCGATACACAATTAACCTTAAAAGAGCTAGCACCGGTTCGCTTGATAAAAAATAAATTTTATAATGAATTACAAGCGCTTTACAAAACATCACCAACTGTTGAAGAGCTTAAAGAATTGTTAGGTAGGGCAAGAGCAAAAAGGGGGATGTTTGAAGGCGATTTGGAAGATGGTGAGCTTGAAATTGGTCAAATAGCAGGTTTAATTCATGAGATAAAACCAGTAGCTCAAATTGTAAAAGAAATGATTCAAGAATTTGAACAAGCAAAACAAGCGGTGCCTAATTTATAAATCTTAAAAGTACGTGAAACTCAAAGTTTGTTTAATACAAGACGCTCCAGTTTTTTTTGACAAGGAAAAAACACTACAAAAGCTACATCTCTTAGTTAAGAAGCATGCAAAGCTAGGGGCAGAATTAATCGTGTTTCCAGAATCGTTTGTTCCTGGTTACCCTAGAGGTTTTGATTTTGGAGCAATGATAGGAAGTCGAACAAATGAAGGTAGGGCTTTGTATACAGAATATTATAACAAGAGTATTTCATTAGAATCTGAGGATGTAAAGGATTTAGAAGCACTTGCTAAATCTCAAAATGTCTATCTGGTTATTGGTGTTACTGAGCGCCAAGAAAGTAACGGTAGTTTATACTGCTCTATGCTGTATTTGTCTCCTAAGGCTGGATTGTTAGGCGTACATAGGAAAATAAAACCTACGGGTACAGAACGTATTATTTGGGCAGAAGATTCGGGAGAATCGTTAGTGACTTTTAAAACTAAAATAGGCAAATTAGGCGGACTCATTTGTTGGGAGAATTATATGCCTTTAGCGAGATTAGCAATGTATCAAAAAGGGGTAGAAATCTACATTGCCCCAACAGCCGACTCTAGGGAAGAGTGGACGGCAACCATGAAACATATAGCATTAGAAGGACGCTGTTTTGTTTTAGGATGCAATCAGTATTTTACTAAATCGATGTATCCTAAAAAACATCAACATTTAGTCCAAAAAGAACCCGAAAACATGTGCCCCGGAGGCAGTGTTATTGTTTCCCCTCTGGGGAAAATATTAGCAGGGCCATTATTTAATGAAGCGGGTGCTGTTACTGCTGAAATAGATTTAGAAGACATTAAGCATGCGAAGTTAGATTTTGATGTAGTTGGTCATTATTCGCGTCAAGATATCTTTCAATATAATGCTGTAAATCAACCAGAAATGAAAACCGAATGATGAGAGCTGCCGTTTATGAGAAGTTTCAGGGCGATATTACGATTCAAAATGTCGAGGATCCTTCGCCAAAAGATAATGGCGTTGTTATAAAAGTAAAAGCCACAGGCTTATGTCGCAGCGATTGGCACGGTTGGATGGGACATGACACCGATATCGATTTGCCTCATATACCAGGTCACGAACTCTCAGGAATCATCGAGGCCGTTGGTAAAGAAGTGCATCATTTTAAAGTAGGAGATCGGGTTACGGTTCCTTTTGTCTGCGGCTGTGGTAGGTGTGGAGAGTGTCTGTCGGGGAACCATCAAGTATGCGATAATCAATCACAACCAGGATTTACCCATTGGGGGTCCTTTGCCGAATATGTAGCCTTAGATTATGCCGATACGAATTTGGTTAAGCTTCCAGCCGAAATAGATGACATTACGGCTGCAACTCTGGGGTGTCGTTTTATCACGTCTTACAGAGCAGTTGTTGCGCAGGGGAAAGTCTCTGGAGGACAATATGTGGTGGTGCATGGTTGTGGTGGTGTGGGTTTGTCTGCAATTATGATAGCAAACGCTTTAGGCGCTCAAGTTATAGGGGTTGATATTAATAATGAAACGCTTGCTTTTGCTAAAAAGTTAGGGGCGATTGAGACCGTTAATGCGAAGAATAATTTTGATGTGATTTCGCAAATAAAAGAAATGACTAAAGGAGGTGCCCATGTGTCTATAGATGCCCTAGGAAGTGCAGTTACTTGTTTTAATTCAATTTCAAATTTAAGAAAAAGAGGCAAACACATACAAGTGGGACTAATGACGGGCGACCATAAACATCCTAAAGTACCAATGGATACAGTTTTAGCTAATGAGTTGGAAATTATCGGGAGTCATGGGATGCAGGCTTATAAATATACCGAAATGTTGGAAATGATTAGCGTAGGAAAGCTACAGCCAGAAAAATTAATAGAACGCACTATTAGTTTGGAAGAAGCAACCAGCGCTTTGCCAAAAATGAATGATTTTAAAAATAAAGGCGTATTGGTAATTGATACTTTTTAATTTTCTTAAAAATGAGAATAAACCTATTATTTCTAGTTGTATTAATGCTTTTTAGTTGTGAAGAAGAAAAAAAAGAGCACTTCGATCTTGTTATTAAAAATGGCCATTGCATTGATATTGTCACTGGAGAAATTACAGTAAAAACTATTTTTATTTCTGAAGGGCGAATCGTAAAATTCTCAACCGCTAATAGCAATTTAAATTATAACACCGAAAACCTGATTGATGCCAAAGGAAAATACATTCTTCCAGGTTTTTGGGATAATCATGTTCATTTTAGAGGCGGAAAGGACTTAATTGAAGCCAATAAAGCCTTTTTAAAATTGTATATCGCCAATGGGATTACCACCGTAAGAGATGCAGGTGGCGATTTAACGCCTTCAATAATGGAATGGAAAAAGCAAATAGCAAAAGGGAATTTAATAGGACCAACAATTTATACCTCGGGTCCCAAAATAGACGGCCCCAATGCCAGATGGGCGGGCTCTTTAGTTGTTGAAAATGAAGAGCAGGTTAATAAAGCACTAGATTCTCTTCAGCAAATAAAAACCGATTTTGTAAAAATATATGAAAGTACAATTTCTGGAACAGCTTATTTAAGTACAGTACGAGAAGCTAGAAAACGAGATTTAATCACTTCAGGGCACATGCCTTTTTCAGTAACTTTAGAAGAAACGGTAAACGCAGGGCTTGGTGCTGTAGAGCATTTGTATTATGTGCTTAAAGGCTGTTCAAGAAATGAAAAAGAAATTACTGAAGCGATTCTAAATAAAGAATTGAGTTTTTGGCAATCTATGGCGCAGCTTATTGCTAGCTATGATGATGAAACAGCACAAAAAACATTTCAGCTTTTAAAAAATAATAATACTTACGTTGTGCCTACACTTCACATAGGAAATACGCTAAGTTATCTCGATGAAGAAAATCATGAAAATGACCAGTATTTAAAATTTATGGCTCCAGAGATAGTAGAAACCTACAAGGGAAGAATAAATAGCGCCTTAAGCGCTTCGCCTAAAGCCATTAAAAATAGAAAGGCATTAAACACCCTTTTTAAGCGTTTAACGAAATCGTTAAGTGATAGTGCTGTAAAGCTTTTAGCAGGTTCAGATAGTGGGGCTTATAATTCTTATACTTATCCTGGTATTTCTTTGCATAACGAATTAGAAGCAATGGTCGCCACCGGAATGTCACCACTAAAAGCATTACAAACTTCTGCCTATAATGGGGCGCATTTTCTTAAAAAAGAAACGCATTATGGCACTTTGGAAGTTGGAAAAGTATCAGATATGGTGTTGCTTAATAAAAATCCTTTAAATGAGATTTCGAACACTAAAACCGTTTTTAGAGTGGTTAAAGGGAATACCGTTTTTGATCCAAAAGAAATTTTGAGTAAATAATCTTTTTTAACCCACCCTTTTATCTATGCTATCCTAATCCAAAAGCCTAAATTAGCCAAATGGTTTTAAGTGATTACACCAAAGAGTTTAAATACAATTGGCAATTGGCTGCACCTGTTATATTAGGAATGCTTGGGCATACTTTTGTTAGTTTTGTTGATAATATTATGGTGGGGCAATTAGGCACTGCTGAACTGGCCGCAGTCTCTTTAGGGAATAGCTTTATGTTTGTTGCCATGTCTCTAGGGATTGGTTTTTCCACGGCTATTACTCCATTAATTGCAGAGGCCGATTCGGCTAATAATTTTAACCAAGGGAAGTTAGCGTTTAAACACGGGTTATTTCTATGTACGGTTTTGGGGATTGCCTTATTTTTACTTGTTTTACTATTAAAGCCCTTAATGTACTTTATGAAACAACCCGCTGAGGTGGTAGAACTCGCTATTCCTTATTTAAATTTGGTGGCTTTTTCATTAATTCCATTAATCGTATTTCAGGCTTTTAAGCAATTTAGTGACGGGTTGTCTATGACTAAATATCCTATGTATGCCACAATTTTGGCAAACGTAGCGAATGTGTTACTCAATTACGTATTAATTTTTGGGAAATTTGGATGTCCGGAGTTAGGCATTGTAGGTGCAGCTTATGGGACTTTAGCCTCTCGATTTATAATGCTTTGGTACCTCTGGTACTTATTAAAGGGTAAAGAGAAATCGAAAGCATTCGTTACACATATTAAGTTTTTTGCTTTAGAAAAATTAATGCTTCGCAAACTCATTAATTTAGGCGCACCAAGTGCCATGCAAATGTTTTTTGAAGTGGCTATTTTTACGGCAGCTATATGGTTAAGTGGCCTGCTAGGTAAAAACTCCCAAGCAGCCAATCAAATTGCTTTAAATTTAAGTTCCATGGCCTTCATGGTAGCTATGGGTATTAGTGTGGCTTCTATGATTCGTATAGGTAATCAAAAAGGATTAAAGCGTTATTTTGAATTGCGCCGAATTGCTTTTTCACTTTTTCTTTTAGGCTGTATCTTTGCAGTCACTTTTGGATTGTTCTTCTTTTTATTTCGCGACCATTTACCAAAGTTGTATGTTGATTTTGACGATGCTGAAAATTTTAAAGACAATATGGAGGTTATTGCGATTGCTTCGCAGTTATTATTAGCTGCTGCAATATTTCAAATAAGTGACAGTATTCAAGTGGTTGTACTTGGTGCGTTAAGAGGTTTACAAGATGTTAAAATACCAACACTTATTACCTTTATTTCATATTGGATGATAGGCTTTCCCGTGAGTTGGTTTTTAGGCAAAGAAAACATGTATGGAAGTTTTGGAATTTGGTGCGGCTTATTAGCCGGTTTAACAACAGCATCAGTTTTATTGTTTATTCGGTTTAATTATCTAACAAAAAAACTAATTTTGAATAATGAATAAGATAAGTTGTGATTTATAATAAGAATATATGATTATTAATTAAAAATATGGAACTGCCTAAATTTATACTTGGTGATACTACCGATTTACCAAATGCAATCTTTGTAATACATACCGAGTTTCCTAGATTTATTATTAATCTAGAAAATGATGAAGTGGAGTGGTTAGAAGATTTTGATGCTCATGACCAAAAAGAATTAGAAATGGAAACTGAAAATATGATTAAAGCGGCTACAGCCTTTTACGATCGTGAGGTGTCCCGTTATGAAGATTAATTTTACCACAAAAGTTTAATGATAGATCAACTCCTACAATACGACAAAGCACTTTTTCTGTTTCTAAATAATCTCGGTACAGAAACTTGGGATGGCCTGTGGCTACTCATCACGAATAAACTTACTTTTATTCCGCTTTATGGGGTTTTGTTATTTTTAATGTACAAACGGTTTGGATTAAAAGCATTACTAGCTTTTGTTATTATTATTGTACTCATGGTCACTTTTACCGATCAAATTACGAACGTTTTTAAAAGAGGTTTCGAACGATTAAGACCTTGTAGAACAGAAGGCATTATGGAACAAATGCGTTACATTGCCGTTCGTTGTGGTAAATATAGTTTTTTCTCTGGGCATTCTAGTAACTCTATGGCGGCGGCTGTTTTTGCAGGCTTATTACTGAAACCTTATATAAAACACTTAATTTTTATATTATTATTTTGGAGTGCCACTGTGGCTTACAGTCGTATTTATGTTGGTGTTCATTTTCCAATCGATATTATATGTGGGATGCTGTTTGGTGCCTTATCAGGTTTTGGGTTTTATAAACTAGCGCAATATGCCCTTAAACGACTTGAGCTAAATAAGTAATGTATTTTAAACTCATTTTTTTTAATTTTTTAAAAGAAGAACATTTCGAAAATAAATAACAATTCTAAAGAAATGAGCAATCAATAAAACAGGAGCTTTTCTAAATACAGCATGTATTATAGTAAGTAAAGCGTCAAAAGCACTTATACCCGTTCTGATTTAAAAATACTCAAAAATAAAAACAGGTATTTTTTATTTAAGCAAAAAAGAAATCGAAGACTCATGAACGCTTTAAAAGAAAAATATAATACCGTGGACTAAAATTCAAGCATAACTACGGTTAAATTTTATTTTGAAGCATAAATGAAAAAGGGCAAATTTTAATGAGTAATTTTAAGTCGAAAATGGTATTAATATTCAAAACCCAAGAGGAATGGCAAACGATGCTAAATAAATAATAAGAATGGGCTTTGTTTTTTGTAATAGGTAAGTAATTAACCAAGTATTATCGCAAAATAGGTTCTGAAATAATAAAAATAGCTCCCCCGATAAAACTTAAAAACCAAAAGGCTTTAGGGGAGTATTTTAAGGCATTAGATAAAAGATTGTTATTTTAAGTTGCATAATCAAACGATTACAAATCATATTATTAGGTGTTTGTCTATTGACTTTACTGGTCTAATTTATAAGATTGGGCTTTTTTGGTAATTTAATAGTAAAAGTACTTCCTTTATTTACTTCACTACTTACAGTAATGCTTCCTCCGAAAGCTTCAATTTGAGTTTTTACTAAATACAAGCCTACGCCCTCAGCGTTTTCATTGTGATGAAATGTTTTATAAAGACCAAAAATAGAGTCGCCGTATTTTTTTAAATCAATACCTAAACCATTATCTGTAATTTTAATTACTGTTTCACTGTCATTGTCTTTAGCACTAAAATGTATTGAAGGAACTCTATTTGGGTGTTTGTATTTTAAGGCATTAGATAAAAGATTGTGTAAAATACTCTCTAAATAAGCAGGATTGAAATTAATATAAAGAGCGTTACTAATTGTATTTTTAATGATTGCCTTATCCTTAAATACTAAAACTTCGAGAATCTCTATAGTATTTTCAATAAATGTATTAACATGTAGGTGGTCTATTTTATTTCCTTTATTTGATTGAACGGCAACAATGTCTTGTAAATTTATTAGTGTTCTATTTAAAGACCCAGAAAGCAAATTTAGATAATTAATTAAGTTGTTTTTTTCTGAATCGGTTTCGGCTTCTTCATAAAAACTTAATAAACTCTCAAAATTACCAGCTACTTCCTTAAGGTTATGAGTTACTATATGCGCAAAACTTTTTAGTTTAGTGTTTTGTTTAGAAATTAAATCTATGGTTTTTTTTAAATGCTCGCGCTCTTTAATGCGGCTCGTAATATCTGTATGCATACCAATTATTCTGGTCGCATTTCCATGCTCATCTTTTTCTACTATTTTTCCTTTATCTGAAATCCATTTATAATTTCCGTCTTTGCATAAGACTCTATGTTCATTTTGATATATAGGTACTAAACCATTTAAATGATCCTGAAAATCCTGAAAATATTTTTGTTTGTCCTCTGGATGAACACGATTATTCCAATCATGAGGGTTATCGCCAAAAGTAGTGTCGTTTTCAAATCCAATAATTTCTTTAGATTCTTTTGAAAAAATGATTTTACTTTTTTTAGCATTAAAATCCCATAAACCGGTTCTAGATTTTTCTGTAGCAAATTGTAGTTTAAGTTTATCGTACTGATCTATTATAACATCCATAATGAACACTATTGGTGAGGCGATACTTAAAGTTTAGTTAAGGGATTATAACTTTATGTAAAATATGGAAGAAATAGCAGTTTTTAGGTAAATTTTGAGGATTTTCGATGAAATACACTATTGTCTTGGGTGAAAATTCTCTATAACCTCCTTTAAATGACTCCTGTCTATATGCATATAAATTTCAGTCGTTGTAATACTTTCATGCCCTAGCATCAGCTGTATCGCTCTTAAATCGGCACCATTTTCTAGTAAGTGTGTCGCAAAGGAATGCCTAAAGGTGTGCGGAGAAATCGTTTTGTTTAAATTTATTTTAGCCGCTAATTGTTTAACAATAGTAAAAATCATCGCTCTTGTTAACTGTTTTCCTCTTCTATTTAAAAATAGAATATCACTATGTTCTGGATTAATTTTTAAATGTGTTCGAATCTCTTTTCTATAAATAGTAATGTATTTCTTTGTGTTATCCATTATGGGAACTAGGCGTTGTTTATCGCCTTTTCCTGTAATTTTAATAAAATCTTCTTCAAAAAAGAGGTCTGATAATTTTAGATTGGTCAATTCGCTAACCCTTAAACCGCAACTGTAGAGTGTTTCTAATATTGCTCTATTGCGTTCGCCTTCCGGTTTACTTAAATTTATGGCCTTAATAAGGGAGTCAATTTCTAATTCGCTTAACGTATCGGGGAGCTTTCTGCCTATTTTAGGAGAATCAATAGTATCTAAAGGATTTGTTTGTCTATAATCCTCAAAAACTAAATAACTAAAAAACCCTTTTAAACCAGATATTAATCGCGATTGAGTTCTAGCATTAATTGTTTTTGAAACTGAATATAAGAAGGATTGTATAATTTCTGTAGTAATGCTAATAGGCGTTACACTTATACGATGCATTTCCAGGTATTGTATTAATTTTTT
>CALDCO010000164.1 GCA_937937185.1 uncultured Flavobacteriaceae bacterium | reverse complement strand
ACCCTCCTCATTATCAATAATATTACCGCCTATTTTTATTATTTTCAAGGTTTCCATTAGTGCTCGTTTTCCAAAATTTGTTTGATGATTATTTGCGCAGCATAGGTTCTATTATTGGCTTGTTCTATAACAACAGACTGCATGCTATCTAACACCGCATCTTCGACTACCACATTTCGTCTTACAGGTAAACAATGCATAAATTTAGCCGCCCCTAATTTCTCTTTTGTAATCATCCAATTCGCGTCTACTTCTAAAACTTTACCATAGTGAGAATAACTACTCCAATTTTTAGTGTACACAAAATCGGCATCTTGCAAGGCTTCTTTTTGATTATAAATAATAGGAACATTTTTAGTGATTTTAGGATCTAATTCATAACCTGGAGGGTGTGTAATTATAAAATCGACTTCTCGCTCCTGCATCATTTTTGCAAACGAATTAGCCACCGCATGAGGCAGTGCTTTAGGATGTGGCGCCCATGATAAAACCACTTTAGGTTTTGCTGTGTTTTTAAATTCTTCAATAGTAATCGCATCTGTTAATGCTTGCAGCGGATGCCCTGTAGCACTTTCCATATTAATAATAGGTACTGAAGCGTAGGTGATAAAACTATTCATTATCCGTTCTAATTTGTCTTGATCCTTATCAACCAAAGAGGGAAATGCTCTTACGGCAATAATATCTGCATATTGCGAAATCACTTGCGCTGCTTCTTTAATATGTTCTGAGGTATTTAAATTCATTACTGCCCCCTCTTCAAATTCTAATTGCCAAGCCTCGCCTACGTTTAAGGTCATGACGTCCATCCCCAAATTTCTTGCTGCTTTCTCGGTGCTTAATCGTGTTCTTAAACTGGAATTAAAAAAAAGCATCACTAAGGTTTTATGTTGCCCTAATGTTTCATATTGATAAGGTTTTTCTTTTAATTGAATGGCATCATTAATTGTTTTAGAAAGATTCTCTATGTCGTTTATAGTGGTAAATTTCTTCATAATTCTTGATGTAATGCTTTAAAAAACAAATCGATATGTTCTTTTTGTATGGTTAATGGCGGAAGAATTCTCAATACCTTAGGATCTTTTGAGCTTCCAGTAAAAATATGATGCTTTTGTATCAGTGCTTTGCGTAAAGGCGCTATTGGAAAATCGAATTCTAAGCCTAACATGAGCCCTCTACCTTTTAGTTTTTTTAGTTTTGGAAGGCCTGCTGCCATTTCTTTAAAATAATTAGAAATGGTCCTCGCATTGGCAATTAAATTTTCATTTTCAATAACATTCATAACCGATAAAGAGGCTGCACAGGCTAAATGGTTGCCTCCAAATGTAGTGCCCAATAACCCAAAAGAGGCTTTAATTTTTGAATGAATTAAAACCCCTCCAATAGGAAACCCATTCCCCATTCCTTTTGCAATAGAAATAATATCTGGCGTTATTTTATGCTTTTGAAAGGCAAAGAAATCACCCGTTCTACCAAAACCTGATTGCACTTCATCTGCAATAAGAATGACATTATAGTTTGCCGATAATTGCGCTAAACCTTTATAAAATTCAGAACTACTTTCATCTAAGCCCCCAACACCCTGAATGCATTCTACAATAATAGCACAGGTTTCATTTTTTTTAAGAACAGCCTCAACAGCTTCCAAATCGCCTAGTTTTACAAAATCGACCTTTTGCTGTGCATTAATAGGCGCTATAATTTTGGCATTATCGGTTGCAGCCACTGCCGCAGAGGTACGGCCATGAAAACCATTCTCGAAAGCTAAAACTCTAGACTTATTAGTGTGAAAAGAGGCTAATTTTAGTGCATTCTCATTGGCTTCTGCACCAGAATTACAGAGAAATAATTGGTAATTATCACTTCCCGAAAGTGCTTTAAGTTTTGTTGCTAAAGCATCTTGTAAAGGGTTTTTAATAGAATTACTGTAAAACCCTAATTTGCTCACCTGTTCGCTTATATTTTTAATATATTCAGGATGTGAGTGCCCTATAGAAATGACAGCATGTCCGCCATAAAGGTCCAAATATTTAGTCCCATTGGCATCAAAAACAAAAACATCTTTTGCGCTTACTGGTGTAATATCAAACAATGGATACACATTAAATAAACTCATAATTGATTTGTTTTTATATTGCTTATTTTGTTAAAAGAAGCGACCATACCTTGAATTAAAGAAGAGCTTAACCCTTTGTGTTCCATTTCATTTAAACCCTGTATCGTACAGCCTTTAGGGGTGGTTACTTTATCTATTTCTTGTTCTGGATGATTCCCTGTGGTGATTAATAAATTTGCTGCTCCTTCGCAGGTATGCATGGCTAAATCTTGGGCTTCTTTAGCATCAAACCCTAATTGTATTGCCGCTTGGGTTGTGGCTCTTATTAATCGCATCCAAAATGCAATACCACTGGCGCAAACCACAGTGGCTGCTTGCATTTTATTTTCTGGAATTTCAATAGAAGTTCCTAAACGGTTAAAAATTGCTTCTGCAACTTTAATGCGTTGTTTTCCATTTTCATTACTACACAAGCAGGTCATCGATTTTCCAACGGCAATCGCTGTATTTGGCATGGCTCTTATAATAAAAGGCGTTTCTCCAACAATCCCTTCCATTTTAGCTATAGAAAATCCTGTGATTGTAGAGATGAGCACGTGCTTCTCTGTAAGCAATGGTGAGATTTTCTTTAATATTTTTTCTAAGTGCGCAGGTTGAACCGCAAAAATTAAAATATCTGAGTGTTTGACCGCCTCAATATTATCTTGCGTTAGTGTCACCCCTATGTAACCCTCAAAACCCTTGATATCTTCTAGGTTTCTTTTCGTTAAATACAAACTAGTAATCGCATTATTTGTGATTAACCCTTTGGCAATAGATTGTCCTAAATTCCCTGTTCCTATTATTGCAATTTTCATAATATTTCCCGCGAAGGCGGGTCGCTTTTTTATTAAACTTAATTTCTAATTTATTTTATCCTAAATTGTTAATGATTCATGACGTTAAAAAAA
>CALDCO010000163.1 GCA_937937185.1 uncultured Flavobacteriaceae bacterium | reverse complement strand
AAAAAGTATGATTTCATAAATGATTATTACAACCAATATTTCATTGTATAAAATTTTCTATATTAACCTGATCTAAGATTTAGAATGAAAAAAGCCGTCAAATTGAGTGGTTTTTCAAAGTGAAACGAAGAAAAACGGTATAGAAATTAGGCTTTTGATTGAAAATTTATTGGTCTTTGATACCATTTTCTACCGAAAATAACTCTAACTGATGTAAATTTCCTTATGCCGAACTCACGTTAATTATGAATTCAATCAAAACGGAATTAAAATGAAAATCTATTTATTTTTTAAGAACCCCTCTTTAATTTAAAAGTTTATTCATTATTATTTAGACGACCTTGAGGCGCCCTTAATTTTTAAACTGCATAAAAGATGTATTCCAAAAAACATTTATTATCCAATTTGGCATCAGATTTATCGTCCTTTAGGTTTCCATTCTATTTTCAATATTTTTAAGTAAAATAAAAATTGATAAACCAAGTTATTCTGTAATATAATGTACTTTTAAAATTTTAAACCTATTTAATGTTTTCTGTATTAATTCCCACATATAATTATGATGTTTCTAAACTCGTAAATGCATTAAATAATCAATTTCAAATTTTAGAAGTTGACTATGAAATTATTGTTTTTCAAGACGGAAGCACAACATTAGTAAAGGATTTTAAAGATTATAAGCATGTAAAAGCTATTATTTCAAAAGAAAACCTAGGGCGGGTAAAATCAAGGCAATTTTTGGCTACGCAAGCCAAATTTGATTGGCTTTTATTTTTAGATGCCGATGTACTGCCAAAAGCTAAAGATTTTATTGCTGCATATATTGAAAAAACAAATTTAAATTATGAAGCAATTTTTGGTGGTTTTGCGTATTATGAAACACCCCCTGAACCAAACAATAGGTTGCGTTGGAAGTATGGAAAAGCTAAAGAACAAGTACTTGCTATAAAAAGAAACAAAACGCCATATAAGGTTATTATATCTGCAAATTTTATAATAAAAAAAACTATTTTTATTGACCTTGTTTCTAAAATGAGTGGTAAAGGTTATGGTTATGATAATTATTTTGGTGCCCTATTAAAACAAAATAATAGCAAGGTATTTCATATAGATAATGAAGTGTACCATCTTGGTATTGAAAACAGCAAAGATTATTTAAAAAAGAAAGAACAAGCGGCCAAAACCTTATTAAACTTTTATCATTCGAATGCGATATCGACACATGACAATAGTTTATTACATGCTTACTCTACTTTAAAAAAGTATAATTTTACGATCGTTTTAAGTTCATTCTTTAAGCTCTTTAAAAATGCCATGAGATTAAATTTAACCGCCACCAACCCTTCCATATTTATCCTGCAATTGTATAAAATATCATTCATGTGCTATTCGCATCATCAAAAAAATTAAATGACCCCATTTTTTTCCATTATTATCCCTTTATACAATAAAGAACATTTTATTCACGATACTATAAACAGTGCCTTAATGCAAAGCTTTAATAACTTTGAAATTATCGTAGTTGATGATGGTTCTACAGACAACGGTTTAAAAAAGGTAAAACAGATTAAGGATTCGAGAATAAAATTATTTTCTATTAAAAACAGTGGGGTTTCTTTTGCCAGAAATTATGGTATTACTAAAGCCAATGCCGATTATATCGTTTTTCTCGATGCCGATGATTATTGGTATCCAAATCATTTAGAAAACATTGAATCGTTAAGAAAAAAAGTTCCCAATTGTGGTTTGTACGCCTGTGCTTATGAAAAAAAATATCGCAGTAACACCATACCCTCAATTTATAAAAATATTCCTAAAGAAGAACACTGGAAAGGACGTGTAGATGATTTTTTTGAGTCTAGCGTTGTGAATGCTATTGCATGGACTTCTGCTGTAATGGTACCTAAAAAAGTACTTTCTACAGTAGGCAATTTTGATGAAAAAATAACACTTGGTGCTGGAGAAGATACCGATTTATGGATTAGAATTGCTTTAAATTACCCTGTCGCTTTTAGTAATACGGTTACAGCTATCCATAATTTACATGCTGAGAATAGAATTTCAAATTCTAACACTAATTTACGCCAGTTTATAAACCTCGATAACTATGAAAAATACACCTCGCAACATAAAACCTTAAAAACCTATTTAGATCTTAATCGATTTGCCATCGCCATGCAATACCGATTAGTAAAAAATAACAAACAAGCGCGTTTTTACACAAAAAAAATACAGCTTAGCAACTTAACTAAGACACAAAAAGCACTACTTAAAATGAATTATCCTACACTCGTCCTACTCTACAAACTAAAACGTTTTTTAAGGACAATTAATATTAATTTAAGCAGTTTTAAATAAATACTGGTAGTCGCTATTTTAAAACTTAAAATAATAAACGCCTTCCCTTTTAACCCCCTATCGTAATCATACTCCTATTTTTAGAGTGTAATTTAGGTTCTTTTAACTTTTCAATGGTGTCCATACCACCTCGAGTTTTAAGTTTGGCCTTTACCGCTTTTTCAATAACAGGTACAATGGATTTTCCTGCTCGAAGCGTACTTAGCAAATCCAATTCTGTAGCAGAAAACAAGCAGTTTTTAAGTTGCCCGTTAGCAGTTAAGCGTAATCTATTACAGGAATCGCAAAACGGATTGGTCACACTACTAATCACAGCAAAAGAGCCTTGATAATCTTTTATTTTGTAATGCTTAGCGGTGTCGTTAGGCGCGTCTTCTAGGCGTTGAATTGTTGTTTCAGAAAAGGTCGCTTTTACCTGTTCCATAATTTTTTGGTAGGAAACCATTTTACTAAGGTCCCACTTATTCCCATCGAAAGGCATAAACTCTATAAACCGAACCGCAACTGGAAGCCTTTTAGTAAGGTTAATAAAATCTATTATTTCATCTTCATTAAAGCCCTTCATTAATACGGTATTTATTTTTACTTTAAATCCCTCTTTGACCAATAGCAAAATATTATCGTACACTTTTTTAAATTGATCTCTTCGTGTAATTTGTTTAAATTTTTCAGCTTTTAAGGAATCTAAACTCACATTAATATTTTTTACGCCTCTTAATTTTAAAATCTTGATAAATTTATCGATAATAACGGCATTAGAAGTGATCGATAATTCTACGGGAAGGATAGATAAGCGCTCTAAAATAAGAGGGATATCTTTTCGCATGAGTGGTTCACCACCCGTTAATCTTATTTTAGTCACCCCATGATCTACAAAAGTTTTAGCAATGGTGTAGATTTCGTCAGGTGTCATTAAATGCTTTTTCGGTGTTAATGGCACCCCTTCTTCTGGCATACAATAAGAACAGCGTAAATTGCACCGTTCTATAAGTGAAATTCTTAAGTAAGCATGTGCCCTACCAAACCCGTCCTGCAATATGTTTTTAGTTTCACTCATTAATCGTGTCTAATTCCTTTTAGGATTTTAAAACTGTGTAATACCCAAGGGAATATAGCATCCATAGATTCTTTAGCCCCATTTGTTGACCCCGGTAATGCCAATACTAAGGTATCTTTTATAGTGCCGGCAAGGCTTCTAGACAACATGGCATAGGGCATTCTATTTTGGCCATAGTCTCTAATGGCTTCTTCAATACCCGGAATTCTTCGGTCTAATAATGGAATTAAAGCTTCAGGAGTAACATCTCGTGCAGAAAGGCCTGTACCTCCCGTGTAAATAATTAAATCTACGCCTTGCGCCTGGTAAGCTTTTGCTTTGCTTTGAATCAATGCTTTTTCATCTGGAATCACCGTATAATCCGCGATGGTTACCTTACAAATTTTAAGTTTTTCTATAATTGCTTTTCCTGCTTTATCCTCTTTATGCCCAGACGAAATAGTATCGGAACACACAATAACGGCTGCTTTTAAATCTTTTCTAAAGCGGTCTTTAAAATCTGACTTTCCGCCTTTTTTATCTAATAGCTTTATATGATGTATTTCCACACCTTTATCAATAGGTTTTAGCATGTCGTATATATTTAAAGCTACTACACTAGCACCGTGCATGGCCTCTACCTCAACTCCTGTTTTGTAGATTGTTTTAACCGTAAATAAAATAGTAATTTCCAAGCCCTCAATACTATAATCTACGCCAGTAAATTCTATGGGTAATGGGTGGCAATCGGGTAAAATATCTGGTGTGCGTTTTACGCCTAAAAGCCCCGCCGCTTTACTCATTGCCAACACATTGCCCTTAGGCACCGTATCGTTTTTAATAGCAGTAATGGTTTCT
>CALDCO010000162.1 GCA_937937185.1 uncultured Flavobacteriaceae bacterium | reverse complement strand
CTACGGCTGTGAAGTGCTTGATGTGGTAAATTATATACCTAGCTGGTATTTGTTTGGAATGACTGGTAACCGTTTATTCAATAATAAGATTGTTGTTATAGATACGAAAAACAATAAATTCGGAATTAAAAATTAATTAACAGCATTGTAATGCTAATTTGTAGATATTATTTATATGTAAATTCATTTAAGAAAGTTCTTGCAAAATATTATTACAAGAAAAAAAAGGTCAAACATGTTATTGTTTGACCTTTTTTAAATTAATTGAGTATTGAATCCTAGCAAATCTTTATGTCTTTGTTTTTCTTAGTCGATAGCATTAAATCTAAATAAGTCGTCTTATTTATCGTTTCAATTTTTATATCCTCTAACTTCTTTACCCCTTTAGTACTCAAAACAATAACTTCATTCAATTTAACTTCTTTAACATCGTTAGTAGTCACTTCAACATCATTGTTAGTTATAATTGTTTGTCCTTCTTGTGCAGATGCAAAAGAAACAAGTAAGAAAAGTAGAATTGTAGATAAAGTTTTCATAATATTTTGGGTATTGATTGCTATCTCTGTTCCAAAGATAAGACACATATTTAGTTTTAATAAAAAAAGTCGGTTAAACGCGAAACTATTTGATAAACATGGTGTTTAGGCAAAAAACATCGATGAAATACATAACTCTATAGGATACTATGTTGCTTATACTTATAAGGCGTGTTCCTACTAGTTATTCAATTATAATAGTATTAATGATATGCTAAAAACAAGCAGTTAACAAATATTGTATTGAACATAACTAAACTTTTTTAGGTTTAGACGAAAAGCAGTCTTTTTAGATTGGGCAGACCATTTTGTGAGGTTTTATCGCTTAACTAAAATGAAAAAAGACAAAAATTAGACATATAGATTCATTTTTTAGCAGATAAGAAAAGTTTAGACACCCTCACATATTGAAGTGGTTTAAGCGATAGTAGAAGCTTCATTTAACACAAATACTAGATTTACCGCCATAGCAGACTTGCCTGTTTTTTAAATAAAATAATAAGTTAATGAAAAGTAAATAAAAATTTGTGTAAAATAATACTTAAAATCCTTATTTTCGAGCACGAAATTCTAAAACAGATATATTTTTTAATATAACCATTGTTAGGCATCTAACGTTAACTGATCTAATTTCTAAACATAATCTCTAAATAACAATTTATGAAATCATTTAAATTCAATGCATTTTCGTACGCAACCATTGTAGCCCTTGGCGGTTTTATTTTTGGTCTTGATGCTGCGCTTATCTCTGGTACCGTTAAATTTATTACGCAAGAATTTTCGCTATCAGACATTGAGATTGGAATGGCAGTAAGCGCTCCAGGGTTTGGTGTGCTTTTCGCTTTGCCGCTAGCAGGAATAATAAGTAATAAGTATGGCCGAAAAAAAGCACTATTGTTAGTGGCACTTTTGTATATGGTTTCAGCCATATCTTCTGCATTAGCCACCTCTTTTATTGCGTTAGTAGCAGCACGATTTTTAGGAGGTCTTGCTTTTTGTTCACTTTCTCTTGCTTCGATGTATATAGGAGAGATAGCTCCTGCAAAATGGCGCGGTAAATTGGTATCGATGAACCAAATTAATATTGTTGTTGGTCTTTCCGCAGCTTATTTTATAAACTACTTCATTGTAAATTCTTTAGGTTCTGGAGCTGGATGGGTAGAATCTATTGGGTTGGAAAATAATATATGGCGCTGGATGTTAGGTTCCGAAATTATCCCTGCAATTATATGGTTTGTTCTTCTTTTTATGATCCCTGAGAGTCCATCATGGTACGTGTATCAATCACGTTCTGAAGATGCCAAAAAAGTGTTGAGAAAAATTATTCCAGAGGAGGAAATCGACGAGAAAATTGTAGAAATGGAGGAAAGCATGAATCAAAGTGAGAGTGGGCAATCTATAATTTCCCAACTCAAAGAACTGTTTACACCCAAATTACGAACTACTTTGTTTATTGGAGTTACTATTGCAGCCGTACAACAAGTGTGCGGAATTAATGCCATTTTATTTTATGCTCCCACTGTATTCGAACAATTAGGATTAGGAACCGATGCAGCGTTTCTTCAAGCCACTTGGATTGGTTTAGTGGGCTTTGCTTTTACCGTATTGGCCATATTATTGATTGATAGATTAGGAAGAAGGCCAATGACCATATGGGGTCTCGCTTGGATTATGTTAAGTTTAGGTATTTGTGCTTATGGTTTTAATGCAGCAAGATACACACTAACGCAAGACTCTGTAAGTACTTTAACTATTGATATTGATAAAGAGTCATTAACCCCTTTATTGGGTGTCGAGTATGAAAGTGATACAGAATTTAAACAAGCCCTTACTGGCGCTTTAGGCGAAGCTGATGCCCGTAATTATTCTAGTGAGCTTATTCAAAGTGCAGCAGTTTTAAATACGGGTTTAATTCTTTTTGGAATTCTAAGTTTTATAGCTGCATTTCACTTTTCAATAGGACCAATAACCTGGGTTTTGTTCTCTGAGATTTTCCCTATTTCGTTGCGAGGAATTGCGATACCCTCATTCGCCTTTATCACCAGTATAACAAGTTATTTGGTACAACAATTTTTTCCTTGGCAGCTTTCAAACATGGGAGTCACTTTTGTCTTTCTAAGTTACGCCATTATGGTAGGCGTTGGTTTGGTTATATTGTATAAGTATTTACCTGAAACTAAAAACATGACCATCGAAGAAATCCAACAAAAATTAGAAGTAAAGCAAGATGAATAAATAGCTATCATAAAAAATTAAGGACAATTAACAGTCACGCAGAAAATTTTTATAAGTAATATAAACTGCCTATTTCGAGTTCTAGTTTTGAAACTTGTCATTATTATTTATAATGGCGGCATAGCTGCTATGATAAACTAACATAAACGACTTTTTATATTATATTAATTTAAAAACAAATTATATAACTAATTTAAAATGGGTGAGGCAAAATGGTCGCAAAAAGAGCGTTTAAAAAAAGTACTTATTACAGGTGCTAACAGAGGAATTGGTCTGGGTTTTGTAAAAAAGTACCTCCAATCCAATTATTTTGTAGTCGCCACGACCAGAAACGTAGAGAAACAAGGTGCTCTTTTTCAATTAGCTAAAGAAAACCCAAATCAATTATTAATCGTTAAGTTAGAAGTTACTTCTACCAGCTCAATAACCACATTTAAGGAAGAGTTGAAACAATTAGAGGTTATTTTTGATATTATAATTAATAATGCTGGGGTCTCTTTAGAAGAACCTTTTGGAAAATGGACTCCCGAAGTTTTTGAAAATAATATTCGTGTAAATACTATTGGTCCTGCACTAGTTGCCCAAGCCGTAGTGCCGTTTTTAGGTAATAACTCTAAGTTAGTTCAGGTTTCATCTGGTATGGGGTCTCTCGAACTTAATATAAACCCAGAAGCTGCTCTTGATGCTTATGCCGTAAGTAAAGCTGGTTTAAACCTACTCACTAAACGCTTGGCTTCTAAATTTCATACCAATGGAATTATTGTGGTAGCTATTAATCCTGGTTGGGTACAAACCGATATGGGAGGAACAGAGGCTCCAGTTACTGTTGAGAATGTGGTTAATAATATGGTATTAACCATCAATAAACTTGTTTTAGCTTCTAGTGGCACTTTTATTTCTGATGAAGGAAACCTTATTCCTTGGTAATCTGTTATACCAGATTTTATCTACCCATAATTAAAAATTACATTGCTATAAGATAACAGCTCTTATGTTTAAGGAGCTTAGTGTATTGTAAAAAATAAAAAAGATACCGTATTAAATTCCCTTTTTACAGATCGCTAAATCAATATAAAAGAATTATTAATGAGAAATAGATATTTTAGTTAATACATCTCCTTCTCTGCTTAATAAGCCCACTAAATAAGTACCTGAAGGTAATTCTTTTATAGATTTAGTAATATTAAACTCTCCTTCTGTATGCCAGCCATCGAAGATAGAAATGACTTTTTTTCCTGTTATATCATATATACTCAGATTTACATGCGTATAATCTGGTAATTGGTATCTTATATTTAATAGGTCGCTAACCGGATTAGGATAAACATCCATACTGTATAAAGGTTTAGGAATTATTTCTCCTGTATTGGGGGTGCTTAGCGAATTTGAATACTTATAAACCGTATGTCCACTAGCATACATTAAATCATCAGATATTTTTTGAAATCGGTTATAATTTGCACCAACATTAATTAATTGCCAGCTATCACCGCCATCTAATGTCTCATATACGCCATCAAAAAAACCGCCAGCAAAACCATGATTTTGATTTAAAAAACCAACACCTTGCAAATGAACTTCTCCAGGAGCAACCTGTTTTACATTCCAATTTTCACCAGCATCATTAGAAATTATAATTCTAGCACCTTCTGTTATACTTGTACCTGCAATAGACACATATATGTTGTTATTATCTAAAGCTTGTATTTTCCATAACAAGTCTCCAAACAAAGAGGTCTCATAAACCACAGACCAATTTGTTCCTCCATTGGTCGTTTTTAATATGACACCTCCATTACTATTAGATCCTACTGCAAAACCTAGATTAGCATCAAAAAAATACAAATCGACTAATGCATTAGCATAGGCAGACATGTCTTTATTTTCCCATGTTGCGCCACCATCTGTAGATTTATAAAAACGAGCTGGAGCATAAAAAGCGCCAACCGCGTATACGGTTTGTTCATTTAAAACATTTAAACCACATATTCCAATAGGTAAAGGAGAAATAGAAGCCGTGAGGTCTGTCCATGTATTTCCGCCATCTATCGTTTTTAACATTTTTGGAGCACCTGATCCCCCTGCAAAAGCACCATTTAAACTAGCGGTATAACCTACAGATTCATTGGCGAATTTAATGCATCTAAGAAAGGTGTCAAGATTTGTTAGTTTATCCCATGTATCTCCTCCATCCTGAGTTTTATAGACATCCCCAAGTAAGTTAATTGCCCAACCTTTATTAGCATCAATAAAATGAATGTCGTCTAATTTAGAGAATGGCCCAATAAAATTAGGAGCGTTAGGCAAAGGGCTCCATGTTTGAGCGGTTAAATTAAGCGTTAGAAATAAAAAAAAAGCTAATATCTTTTTCATGATATATAAATTTTAAAACATTATTTAGCTGATCATTATAAAAGGCAATATCAGCATGAGGATAATTCTATATTGTAAACCTTTAATTCCCAAGAAATTATAATTCTTTGAAATTTATAAGGCTTTAATTCTAAACTAGGGTAATTCATATTAGTAGTCTAGGTTGTAATTCCCATACCTGATGTCCTACTATTATTCAACGGCTCTTAAAATGATTAATTGTGTTTAGCATAACAGTTATTTGTAGTTTTTTAGTAGTTTGTACTTAGCCTAAAAAGTGAAAAAATTAAAGCTTAAATAAAAACAGACGACTAATTCTTCCTATTTGGTTATTAACGTCCCGTACTCAGTCCAAGACCCATCATAGATACTTATTCTTTTATAATTAGTTAACGTAGCACCTAAAGCGAGAACACAGGCAGTAATCCCTGAACCACAAGAAAATACTAATTCTTGTTCTTTAGAAAGCTTTTTTGAAAAAATGTCCTGCAATTCGTCTACTGGTTTAAATTTACCATTTTCTAGTAATTCTAAAAAAGGAATATTTATAGACTGCGGAATGGTACCACTTCTTAATCCAACTCTAGGTTCTGGGACTTCTCCATTAAATCGTTCCGCGCTTCTGGCATCTATAATTGTTCGACTTTTCTCATCTATAATCGTTTGAAGCATTTTCAAATTAATAATCCCTTCGGGTTTAATTTTAGCTTTAAAGTTACCTTTTGGAGTATTTTTAGAATGTTTGCGATCTACTTTGTAACCTTTAGCCACCCATTCTGGTAAACCCCCATCTAAAACAGCAACATTATCGTGCCCAAAGCATTTAAAGAGCCACCAAGCTCTCGCTGAAGAATATATGCCTTTGTCATCATAAACTATTATTGCATCGCTTTTATTAATTCCCAAAGCCATTGCCTCGGCTTGAAATTGGGCTTCAGAAGGAAATGTGTTTGGAAATGGTGCGTCTGTATTACTAAACTTTTTTTTGATGTCAAAAAACCTTGCGTTTGGTATTTGTAATGATGTTTTAGACTCTAAGTCTATTACTTTACCTATTGTCGCATCTAAAATCACTAAATTTTCGGCATTAAAATGATCTTGCAACCAGTTTACTGTTACTAAATTATTTTCTACTATTATTTTAGCCATTACACTATTATTGAATACAGTGGTTATTTTACGGCCTCATAATTATCATCCCAATTTTTAGGCTTAGGCGCACTCAGTTTCCCCAAAGATTTCGCCACTACCATGGATACCGTAGCATCTCCTGTAACATTTACAACCGTTCTACACATATCTAAAGGTCTATCTACGGCAAATATTAGCGCCAAACCTATAGGTAATAATTCTGAAGGAAAACCAATAGACTCTAGTACAATAACCAACATTACCATCCCCGCACTAGGCACAGCCGCGCTACCAATGGATGCCAATAAAGCGGTTACTACAATAACTAATTGATTGGTAAAGGTTAAACCTTCTGGCCATATCACTTGCATAATAAATACTGCAGCAATCCCTTGATACAAGCTAGTGCCATCCATATTTACTGTGGCCCCAACTGGTAGTACAAAACCAGAAACCTCTTTGTCTACGCCTAAATGTTCTTCTACACGCTCCATAGTAACTGGTAATGTTGCTGCACTGGAACTGGTAGAAAAAGCAAGTAATTGAGCCGGACTGATACGGCTTAAAAACCACAGTGGTGATTTTTTTGTATACATTTTAATAAATATGAGATAAAAACCAATCATTAATAACAATCCAGAAACAACACATACCGCATACATTAATAATTTTAACAGAATTTCTGTATCATCAAAAGCGATAATAACATTAGCCAATAATGCAAATACAGCATATGGTGCAAACAGCATGATGAGATCTACCATTTTCATCACCACCTCATTTAAAGAATCAAAGAACTTAACCAGAGGCGCTGCTTTCTTTTCAGGAATGAGTAATAAACATATCCCAACGAATAAGGCAAAGAAAATAACTTGTAGCATTTTAGCATCACCTAAGGCTTTAAAAATATTACTAGGAAAAATATCGACTAAAGCTTGTAGTGGTCCAGCATCTTTTTGATTGTTTGCTTTATTGAGTTTGTCTACTACACCAGCCGAAGACTCATATTTCATCTTTATTTTTTCAATAGTATCTGTAGACATTCCTTCTCCAGGCTTTACTATATTTACAATGCTTAAACCTATAATTATTGCTACTAATGTGGTTCCTACATATATTACTAGGGTTCGTAAACCCATTGTTTTAATTTTGGAAATGTCTTTTAAATCGGAAATTCCTTTAATTAAAGACGCTAAAATTAATGGCACAGCAATTAATTTAAGAAGATTAATAAAAATGGTTCCAAATGGTTTAATCCAATCAGTTACAAAATCCCTCCCACCATCTATAGAATTCATTATAAAACCGAAGATTATTCCCAAAACCATTCCAATAATTATTTTCCAATGTAATGCCATTTTTTTCATGTGTTTAAATTTTTTGAAATGTATAAAGTAAATTTCAAGACTTATTAATAATCATGTTAATTATATGCCTTATTAATTAAATACGCATCAGCAATAACCAAAGCTGCCATAGCTTCAACAATAGGAACGGCTCTTGGTACCACACAAGGATCATGACGCCCTTTTCCTTGCATTTCAACAGTATTTCCTTCTTTATTTATTGTATTTTGAGTTTGCATTATAGTTGCCACCGGTTTAAATGCAACATTAAAATAAATATCCATACCATTACTTATACCGCCTTGTATACCACCAGAATAGTTAGTTTTGGTAGTTCCATCTTCATTAAACAAATCATTATGAGCGCTTCCTTTTATTTTTGTCCCTTCAAAACCACTACCATATTCAAAGCCTTTAACCGCATTAATCGATAACATTGCTTTACCTAAATCGGCATGTAATTTATCAAAAACGGGGTCGCCTAAACCAATAGGAACATTTTTAATAACACAAGTAATAACGCCTCCAATAGTATCGCCTTCTTTTCGAATGGCTTTAATTTTATCGATCATCTTGGTAGCTACGACATCGTCGGGGCAACGAATAATGTTATTTTCAATAGCAGCCAAATTTAATTCTTTATATGATTTGTTTAGAGCAATATCGCCTACAGAAGAGGTATAAGCATAGATTTCAATCCCTTTTAATACTTGTTTGGCGATAGCACCAGCAACTACTCTACTTGCTGTTTCTCTTGCAGAACTTCGACCGCCACCTCGATAATCTCTATGGCCATATTTTTTATCATAAACATAATCGGCATGGCTAGGTCGATAAGAATCTTTAATGTGTGAGTAATCCTTAGATTTTTGATTTGCATTTTCTATAACAAATCCTATTGGAGTTCCTGTTGTAGTTCCTTCAAATATTCCTGAGAGGAATTTTACCTCATCTGGCTCTTTTCGTTGTGTTACAATAGCAGACTGTCCTGGTTTACGACGGTTCATCTCGTTTTGTATGGCTTCAAAATTGAGAGTAATTCCTGAAGGGCAGCCATCAATAATACCTCCTATGGCGGCACCATGAGACTCACCAAAAGTGGTGAGATTAAATAATTTACCAAAGGTGTTTCCTGCCATAATCACTTTTTTGCGCTAATTTAAATGTAAAATAACAGAAAGAAAAATAGAATGCGAATAATAGCTTTTTAGGCTTCGTAAAAGCGTACAACAGTAAACTCGCAAAACACTCAATATAAAACCATTAACACCTATTATTAAACGGAATAATAGTTAGGTTATTAATAGCTGAATAAAATAAAAGACAAGAAAGGTGTACACTTTAAACCCTGTATAAAAGCTTTAGTGAGAAAGCATTAGTCCTTTTGAAAATAGATTACTTAAAACCTAGGCAATTAAATTTTTTACTATTTGCTTTACTGGTAAGATTTTTTTCGTGTGTTCTATACTAGGTCCCGCCACCCAAACTGTTTTATACGTTGCTTGTTTAGCTGCTTTTTCTGTTGCTTTCATACCTATAGAGAAACGAATCATTTTTACCCATTTTTTAAGTTTTTTGTTTTTATTTAAAACCGATTCAATCCAAGTTTGTTTGGTGCCAATTTTTTTTACGTAAGGCGTATTAATTACTGTACAGGGTGTTCCAGAGATACGTTCTGTCATCACAATATCCTTTGCGCCATAATCAACACAAGCTTGTTTGTACTCTTGAGTAACCTCTGCCTCTGTAGAAGCAATAAAAGGACTTCCAACAGAAACACCTTCGGCTCCAAAACCAAGCATTTTATCAACATCTGCCTTACATCCTACCCCGCCAGCAGAGATTACCGGTATCTTTAAGTTTGTATTTAATTCCTTAATTAGTATTTCTGGAGAATAATTCCCACGATGTCCGCCTGCTTCGTTATTAACAGCTATTGCAGCATCTGCTCCTAGTTGTTCTATTTTTTTAGCAAAATGCAAATCGGTGACATCACAAAACACTTTTATTCCAGCTTTATGCGCTTTATTAATGGTTTCTTCAGGGCTGCCCAAAGAAGTAATTATAAAATCACTCCCTTCTTCACATATCACTTCTAATTGATCCCTGTATTTAATGTTAGACTTATTTACAATTAAATTGAAGCCAAAAGCACCACCGTCTACCTTATTTGTTTTCAATTCTTTTATGGCTTGGCGTAATTCTTCTAATGTTCTATAATTTAACGCAGGAATGCAACCTGCAATACCACTTTTCATGGCCTCTGTAACCATATTAACATTGGATACTAAAAACATTGGGGCTTGAATTATTGGGTATTTAATTTTTAATAATTCTGTTAATTTTGTATTCATTATGTTCCTGTTTAAATCCAAATATACTAAATATTAAAGTCGCATTGTTGTACATTAATATAAGCATACTAAAGTGAATTTAAAACTAAACTTAAAGACTGGATATCGCTTCTAAAATTACTTCAATGCCATTTTTGTGTTAAAATATTTTAAAGCAAAAAAACTGTTCTAAAAAAAGAGGGGAAAATTTAGAATAAATAAAAGTTCCTAACGCTTCGTAAATACCGAATACACTACTAAATGATAGATAAAATGAATATTTTTACGATTAAATGCAATTAATTCAGATTAAATACCTATATTTGGATATCGAAACGTATTAGCATTTTGATAAAAAAACGGACTAAAACAGCATATCATTGTGCTTTTAAAATAATTATGTGCCCCAATTTTAATCCTCAAAAAACCACTTTTGTATCATTCAAAAGTGGTTTTACTTTTTTATAACGCTATCCCAACTGGCTTCAAAATTAGAAATGGCGTCACTATTTCACTCTATTTTTCTGTAGAAATAATTACTTTTAAACTTTAAAATTATTCGCAACTTTAAGTTAACCCTTAATACGTTAACGAACCAGCATAGAATACATGAAAAAAATCATTGATTTTTTAGAACTAATAAATGAAAAAACTGGAAAACTAGTAAGTTGGACTTCCATTCTATTAATTATAGTAATAAGTATCGATGTTATTATGAGGTATTTATTTCAATTCACTTATATCTGGATCGTGGAAATTGAAGTTTACCTTTTCGGAATCCTTTTTTTACTAGCAGCAGGATATACCTTTAAGCATGATAAACATGTACGTGTTGATGTTTTTTATACCAAACTGTCTAAAAAAAGAAAAGCAATTATCGATCTTATTGGAGGCCTGTTGTTCCTTTTACCGTGGTGCTATATCATTATCTCATCCTCTTGGAAATATGCTTATTCTTCATTTTTAATTAAAGAGAGTTCTGCTCAGCCAGGAGGTTTACCTGCACTGTATTTACTTAAGTTTTGTATTGCAATTGGCTTCGTTTTATTATTATTACAGGCCTTAGTAAGCATTCTCAAATCTATTAATACTATAATAAACGACTTAAAATAATGGAATTATTAGCAATTGTTTTATTTGTTGTTATATTTATTTTAATCTTAAAAGGTTATCCTGTGGCTTTTACACTAGGAGGGCTTTCAGTTTTATTTGCTATAGCCATATCAATTTTTGCCCCAGACTATTTCTCGATGTCTATTTTTAATATCCTCCCTTCAAGAATTATGGGCGTTATTAATAATTATGTACTAATGGCAGTTCCCCTATTTATATTTATGGGCATTATGCTAGAGAAATCTGGAATCGCGCAAAGTTTATTAGAAACAATGGCAATGCTTTTTGGTTCTGTTCGTGGCGGGTTAGCGATTTCTGTAGTGATAGTTGGCGCATTGCTAGCTGCTTCTACAGGTATTGTAGGTGCTACCGTTGTTACTATGGGTTTAATTAGTTTACCTACCATGTTAAAACGCGGTTATAAAACCGAATTAGCAACCAGTGTTGTAGCTGCCTCTGGAACACTTGGGCAAATTATTCCGCCTTCTATTGTTTTAGTGCTTTTGGCTGATACTATTAATAGTGCGTCGAAAGGTACAGAATCTGTAGATGTGGGCACGCTGTTTTCTGCGGCGATGTTACCAGGAATATTATTAGTAAGCTGCTACATTCTTTACATTTTTATAAAATCATTAATTAATAAGGAAGAAGCACCTGCTATCCCTTCCGAAGAAATTAAAGCCTTTAGAGGAAACCATTTTTTAGGAAAACTAATCAAAATATTATTACTTCCCATCTTACTTATGCTTCTCGTTTTGGGTTCTATATTTGCTGGTATTGCTTCGCCTACTGAAGCCTCGGCAATTGGCGCTTTAGGTGCCACGATACTTACTATTATACAGAAAAAATTTAGTTTTAAAATTTTAAAAGAAGTGGCGCAAGAAACAGCAAAGTTAACCACCATGGTTTTCTTTATATTGCTGGGAGCTACAACATTTACATTAGTATTTAGAACCTTAGGTGGAGACGATTATTTACAAGAATTAATACTGGCCTCAAACTTATCGCCTTTACTATTTCTCTTATTAGTAATGCTTATTATATTTATTGCTGGTTTTTTTATCGATTTTATAGAGATTATATTCATTATTGTTCCAGTGGTCACTCCCATATTTAATGCATTAGATATGAATATGCTTTGGGTAGGGATTTTAATGGCACTTAATTTACAAACCTCATTCTTAACCCCTCCTTTTGGTTTTGCACTATTTTATTTAAAAGGAGTCGCCCCACCAGAAGTAAAAACCAGTCAGATTTATAAAGGAATTATCCCTTTTATTATCATACAACTTATTATTGTCGCTTTAATAGTGTTATTTCCTGAAATTATATTGAGAAGTGGTTTAAACTTTTTTTAATTTGCTGAAAAAAGTTTAAACCACTTCTGAATTAAAAAATATTTGAAAAATGAAAATAGATAACTCTTTTAGCAGTATCATCTTTTTAATATTAGTAGCAAGCTTTTTTTCCTGCGGAAATAATAGTGCTAATACTAACAGTAATAGCATTCAAACAAGTGATACAGGCAAAGTTTACCGTTGGAAAATGACGACCACTTGGCCCCCAAACTTCCCGGTATTGGGTGAAGCGGCAAATAAGTATGCTGAATGGGTTGAGGAACTCACTAACGGACAAATTAAAATTAAAGTCTATGGTGGTGGGGAATTGGTTCCTGCTTTAGAGGCTTTTGAAGCGGTTTCTAATGGCACTATCGAAATGGGATCTGCCGCCTCTTATTATTGGGCTGGAAAAATCCCTGCTGCGCAATTATTTTGTGCCATACCGTTTGGAATGAATAGTCAACAAGTGACCTCATGGATAGAAACTGGTGGCGGTTATGAACTCTGGAAAAAAGCTTACGCTAAATTTAACCTTGTGCCCTTTATGGCTGGCAATACAGGGGTGCAAATGGGCGGGTGGTTTAATAAAGAAATTAATAGTATCGAAGATTTTAAAGGCTTAAAAATGCGATTACCAGGTATTGGCGGAAAGGTGATTGAAAAAGCTGGAGGCGCAGCTGTTTTAGTCGCGGGAAGTGAAATTTATACCAGTTTAGAACGTGGCGTTATTGATGCTACCGAATGGATTGGCCCTTATCATGACTATAAAATGGGGTTTCATAAAATCGCGAAGTATTATTATGCGCCAGGGTGGCACGAACCGGGCTCGCAAATGGAATTTTTTATTAATAAACAAAAACACGATGCGCTTCCTTCACACTTACAAGCGGCACTCATGGCAGCTTCTAAACGCGTTCATGTATGGGTCTTGGCCGAATTTGATAAGCAAAATGCCATTTTCTTAGATAAGCTTGTTAATGAAGAAGGCGTTCAAGTAAAAGAATTTTCTAAAGAAACTTTAGACGCTTTAAGAGGCTATACTAAAGA
>CALDCO010000161.1 GCA_937937185.1 uncultured Flavobacteriaceae bacterium | reverse complement strand
GACAAAAACCTCTAGAGCCACTGAAAAAGCAGTAAATTATGAGCTTAGCACTTCTATTTTAAAAACTATTTCTAAGTTAAAACAAAAAAAATACCAACTCATAGCGCTTGAGATTACTACGGAAAGCAAATCGATACATACCTGTAAGTTTAATAGCCACTCACCTATCGCATTAATTGTTGGCGATGAAAATTTTGGAATTTCTGAAGCTGTTTTAAAGATGTGCGACGAAGTTATTCATATTGATATGTATGGACAAAATAGTAGCATGAATGTGGTGCAAGCGACTAATATAGCCGTTTATGAAATTACTAAGCAATTAATACTTTACTAATTTTATAACTTTCGAAGTATAAATATAACTACTCAATCTTACAAAATAAACACCGCTTTCCCAATTCGATACATTTAAATAAAAATTTCCATTAATAGGCTTGTAATTAGTTTTTAGTAAAACCCTTCCATTAATATCGGTAACCCTTAGCTTTAGATTGTGAGTTTTGTTGTTATCATCAAGATGAATATTTACGGTATTTTGTACAGGATTAGGTATTATTTTAAATGTGCGCTCCTTAAGAAGAGTTTTAGGGTCGCTAGAAAGCGGATTGTCCGGGAGTTCGGCTAAAAAAGACCCATGGCCTCGAGAAATAGAAACAACACGTTCTTCATTTAAAAAATCGATGGTTTTAGTTAAGCTGGCATGACCAGAAAGATCGATGGGTTCCCATATGCCATCTTTTTCTATGTCGTTATTAATCCAAAGTGCAAAGGCTCTTTTAATTCCAAAATTATGGCGTCTCGCTACTATGGCTCGCTTTCCGCTGGGTGAAACACTTACAAATTCCGAATCGCTGTTATAAGGTAATGTTTTGGAGTTCCAAGTCTCGCCATAATCATTAGAATAAAATAATTGATTACTTTGATTGTAAACCATGTACAAATGGCCGGGTTTGTTTTTTGCAGTGCTTATGCGTCGAATAGAAGTCGTCGTTATTGGCAAAGTTACCTCTTGCCAAGAAGTCCCGTTTATAGTTCTTTTAAAAAGTTTATTACTATTCCATACGTAGTAGGTTTGCCCGTCTTTATCTTGAATTAATCGCGACCAAGCTTCCCATTTTTTAAAAAACAACTCATTCTCAGCACCATCATCCCATGCCGTCCATGATATGCCACCATCATCACTCCGATATAATTGAGAAGGTAGCGTCTTGTTTTCCAAACCTACAATAACAATGTTAGCATCTACAGGATCTATTTGTAAATCTTGAATCACTTTACCACCATCGAAAAATGAAGAAGAAACTTCGTTCCAAGTGGTGCCGTCTAAAGTTTTGTTTAAAGTGGCATTTCCTAAATTATCTACTCCGCCAGAGTACCTAATGTTTGTATTTCCATTAAAATATTTAGTTACCGCACTGTAATTTAACTTTTTCATTAAACCATAAAATAACATGTCCTTACCATTATCTAAAGTTTCATATTGATTAACATCAGCAACATTTAAGGTGTATATGGAATCATTTGTGGGGTGTGGACTTACGCGAATACCAACCATAATAAATATGCCATTAGCGGTAAATCGCCAATTCCAATTTGCATTGGTTGTGGCATCATTATTATTAGGATCTACCATGCGGCCAGAAACATTATCGCTACGCCATACGTTATTAAAATAAACGGTAGTAGGATCGACTGTATTAAAATGGAGATTGGATAGAGAACCTCCAAAAACGGGTTGCGTATTGGTGTTTTTAGCCGCATAAGCCGGCCAAGTAATTTTATTAAAATTCACAGAATTTGGCTTTCCATAGGTTGTAAAATGGTAAGTCCCTAATCCATCTATGGTTTCAAGAAAGCCACTACTAAAAAAACCGTTTTTCGCACCAAAAAACCAATGATTACTTTCTGTTGGATGTGGGGTAACAAAAGAAAGATACTCATAATTAAAAGGCTTATTTGGTGGGCTCCAAGTACTGCCTTTATCGCTAGAAATAAATATCCCTTGCGGACCTACAGCCATCATTGTATTGGTGTTTACTGCATCAAAATCTACATCTACAACCTCGTTAGTTGTTAATTGCTCTAGGGTTTCAGTAGAAATTCTGTAAGACCATAACCCTCCTGAATTTGCGATACCAGAAATATTAGGGTTAGCCGCAGCTATGTATAATAAATCATCATCAACCGGATCGAATAAAAGTTTAGTAATCCAAATATCATCTAAGATGGTCGTATTTATTTTAGACCAATCTTCTCCGCTATTTATTGAAAAATAGACCCCTCCTTTTAAGGCCATTCCTGCCGCTGTAACCATAGGTTGTGCTCCGGCATAGATCTGTGAGCTATTATTTGGCCGGTAAGCGAGTACATTATCTGCCCAGCGATAGTTTCCATTACCACTAAATGCCGCCATTTCTGTTTTTAAAGTCCAAGTGTCACCACCGTTGGTAGATTTCCAAATACCACTAGAATCTCCACCAGCACTATTTCCTGAGGCAAAAAATAGTTCATTGGGATTATTGGGGTTAATTACAAAGCCCCTAACTTTAAAAATATGATCGCTATATTTTGGAACGTTTAATAACAATTGTTCCCATCGTTCGCCTCTATTAGTTGTTTTATAAATTCCAGCAACATCTGTTCGGCAATATAAAATTTTATCATTAGTGGGATGCGATATTATTCCTGTTACTTTACCTCCTGAATGCATCTCCAGCGGAGTCCAGGTTTGAGCTTCTAATTTTGAATAAGAGATAAAACTCGATATAGACCATAAAAAAATGATTAACTGCTTCATAACCGTCTAATTTTCAATTTACTTGTAGTAATATACGTGTTTTTAATTAAGTTAGCCTTAAGCCATGAAACACCATTAAAAATAAGAATACTAAAATTATCTGTCGTGTTTTATAAATAACAATCCAATCTGTATATTTACTAAATGAATTCTAACTCGATCTCAAACGGAATATTAAAAGCATTAGGGATTATACTGGGTACTTTTTTAGTGCTTTACTTCTTATTTAAAATACAGTCTATAATCGTTTATATAGCTATTGCTGCAATCATTTCTTTAATAGGAAGACCAATAGTATTGTTTTTGAGAAAAAAATTAAAGTTTAGAAATACTATGGCCGTTATTGCTACTATGCTTTTTTTAATTGGCTTGTTAATTGGTTTGGTGTTATTGTTTATTCCTTTAATAGTAGAACAAGGGCAAAATTTATCCTTATTAAATATTAACGAATTACGGAGTAATGTTGAAGGCCTTTACAGCCAGATTATCACCTATTTTGATTTAAAAAATATTGATGTAGAGCAATCCATAAAAGAATCGAATTTACTGAATAAAATTGATTATGCAGTGATTCCAAATTTCTTAAACTCTTTAGTAAGTGGTTTGGGCAGTTTTAGTATTGGTTTGTTTTCTGTGCTTTTTATTTCTTTTTTCTTTTTAAAAGACAGCAAGCTCTTTGAAGATAGCGTCATGACATTTGTACCAGAGGGTAATGAATTACGCTCTAAAAAGTCGTTTACTAAAATTAAAGACCTTTTATCGAGGTATTTTGTAGGGTTAATTTTTCAGATTATTATTTTATTTGTTATTTACACGATTTTCCTACTTATTTCGGGAACAGCAAATGGTATTGTTATTGCTTTTTTATGTGCGTTATTAAACTTAATTCCCTATGTAGGGCCAATGGTTAGTGGGGTATTAATGATTGTACTAACGATGACTAGTAACTTGGGAGAGAATTTTCAAGAAGTAATTACGCCTGCATTAATATGGGTTGTTGTTGGTTTTATTATTGGTCAACTCGTCGATAATTTTGCCAGTCAGCCCATTATATTTTCAAAGAGTGTGAAATCCCATCCTCTAGAAATTTTTTTAGTGATCCTTATTGCTGGCGTTTTATTTGGTGTTGTGGGTTTAATTGTAGCCATACCTGCTTACACCGCCATAAAAGTTATACTAAAAGAGTTCTTATCCGAAAATAAAATAGTAAAACGACTCACAAAAGGATTATAAAGTAATTGTTTGAATAAATCTATTTTAAATACTAAAAATCAGGAATTTATAAATAAAAATTTAAATTCAAATCTAGCAACTTTATTACTTAAAAAGCCCTCTCATTTATTAGCCGATATCAAACTAATCGCTGCACAAATAGAAGCAAAAAAACGCTGTAAAAAAAAGCTTCCTACTTGGTTTAATGCTAAAAACATATACTATGCTAATAAACTTAATATAGAGCAAACCTCTTCTGAGATAACTGCTGAATATAAATCTCATATCGTATCAGGAAAAACTTTAATTGATCTTACCGGCGGCTTTGGAGTAGATTCTTTCTACTTTTCTAAGCATATAAAGCAAGTGACTCACTGTGAAATAGACGAAGACCTTTCAAATATTGTTAAGCACAATTACAAACAGTTACAAGTGAATAACATGAGCTGTATATGCGAAAATGGAATAGAAACACTTAAATCAACAAATAAAACTTTTGATTGGATCTATATAGACCCTTCAAGGCGAGATGATTTAAAAGGCAAAGTTTTTCTTCTTAAAGATTGCCTTCCTAATGTCCCTAAGCATTTAGATCTTTTTTTTAAACGCAGTAAACATATAATGATTAAAACTTCTCCTTTACTAGATATAACTTCAGGTATTTCTGAATTAAAGCATGTAAAGACCATTCATGCCATTGCAGTAAATAATGAGGTAAAAGAATTATTATGGGTTTTAGATCGTGGTTATCATGGTCATATTAAAATAGAAACAATTAATTTAAAAAAAGAAGCTAACCAACCATTTGGTTTTCTTTTAAGTGATGAAAAGTTAGCAAAAGCGACTTATAGTCAACCCCTATCCTATTTATACAAGCCTAATGCGGCATTATTAAAAGCTGGAGCTTTTAATTATCTCTCTGAAAAACTAAAGGCGTATAAGTTACACCAGCATTCTCATTTGTATACCAGTGACGTGCTAGTCGATTTTCCTGGACGGTCTTTTAAGATAGAAAAAGTAATTCCCTACAATAAAAAAGAATTTAAAAGCAACCTAAGACTTACTAAAGCTAACGTTAGTACTAGAAACTTCCCTGAAACCGTACAACAAATAAGAAAGAAATTATCTATAAGCGATGGTGGTAATGATTATTTGTTCTTTACAACCGATTGTAACAATAATAAGATTATTATTCATACGCAAAAGACCTAAATCGAATAGCAATTTTAATGGGCTTTGTTTTCTCTATAGCCATAGGACTTCTAGTAGCTCTAGTTTTTTATTCCTCCTATAAATGCTTCTCAGTGTTATATTTACAGTGCCCAACAAATTTGTTACATTTTTATTAAACTATTGAAATTGGAAATATCTACGGTGTTATTACCAATTAAATCACAACCAACTATTTTAATTTGTTTTGTTTGTTTTTTAAGGTGAAAAGAGATTTTCATTTTTAAAATAGGGGAAAACACGGTTTTAAAATCAGCTAATTCCCTAATCGATTTACGACAAGAAAGAAAGATTTTTGTATGACTATTAATAATTAAATCATCAAAAACATGAAAACACAAGCAAAAGAAGAATCAAAATTTGAGTTCTTTGACAAATTAACAAACAAAAAAAGAAGCTTTAAAGCAGATGACGCTCAAATGGTAGTGAGCCTTAAAACAGATGAAATTCAAGAACTAGATGTATTAGATGTAGAAACAGAGGCTTTATTTCGTGCCAGTAAAGCAGTTAATTTAGACGCTGGTTTTGCAATTATTGAAGGATCAGATTCAGCGTCTCTAGACAGTGATTCCTTAACCAAAAGCGACTATACGAATAATGCCTTGCCTTGCATGGTAGATGACGAGAACTGCACTCATTATTTTATGCCAGATGAATTCACTGTTCAATTTGATGAGGATTTATCAGAAAAAGAAATCGAAAAAATCTTAAAAAAAGAAAAGTGCGCCATTATAAAAAAGCAACGCACCAAGGGCTATTATACACTTAGCGTGCCTAAAAATAAAGGATTATTTGAAATTATAAATACATTTAATAAGCGTGAAGATGTTATTTTTGCTGAAAATTCTGAAATAGGCATTAACGATGCTTTATACATTCCTAATGATACTAGTTTCTCTAAATTATGGGGCCTCAAAAACACAGGACAAACGGTCGATGGTATATCAGGTTCTAATGACGCAGATATCGATGCAACTATTGCATGGAACGATGAAAGAGGCGATAAAAAAGTAGTCATTGCAGTAATAGACACTGGTGTCGATTATAACCATCCAGATTTAAAAAATAATATTTTGCCAAGAGGAACGGAAGATTGGAACTTTGCTTCTGGAACATCTAGCGATCCTATGGATTCTGGTAATCATGGTACCCATGTTGCTGGAACAGCTGCAGCTGTCGATAATCAAACAGGAATTATTGGTGTTGCTCCAAAATGTTCTATAATGCCAATACGCGTTAATTTAACTTCTGGAATGAATGCGAATAGAGCAGATGCTATTAACTATGTAGCAAGTCAAGCAAGAAGTAAGCGTTCTAATCGCTACGTTATTAACTGTAGTTGGAAAATGAGTGGTCATCATTCTGGGGTGTATTTGGCAATTAGAAAGGCCGTTTTAAATAGTAATGTCGTTGTGGTTTTTGCCGCAGGAAATGCTAATAAGAATATTAACACCACACCACAATATCCTGCTGTTTATTCTGAAGTGATATCGGTAGCGGCTACAGATCAAAAGGATAGAAGAGCAACGTTCTCCAATTACGGACAAAAAGTAGATGTTAGTGCTCCTGGTGTAAATATTTTTTCTACAACTCCTGGTGGGAATTATACTTACTTAGACGGCACTTCTATGGCCTCGCCTCATGTTGCAGGATTAGCGGCGCTTATCTGGTCTAAAAACGCGGCTTTAAAAAATACAAAAGTTAGAGAAATAATAGAAACTACTACAGACAATATAGATGCTAAAAACCCATCTTTTGTAGGGAAATTAGGAACTGGAAGAATTAATGCCTATAAAGCACTAAGAGCAACTCCTGTTAATGTTACCTATACTTTAATACGAACCTTTAATTACCCACAGCCTAATAATGGCTCTAGTACTGGTCTAACTTACGCCAGAAGTATTAGAGTGCATCCAATTTCATGGTTTCCTAAAAGATCGGCGTTATTGTTTGTAACCCAAAAACCAGGTAGTGAAAAAATATACTACTTAAACCCTATTACTGGCGCGATTTTAAAATCTGTAGACCCGCCTGCAAATAACACGCTTGGTGCCTTAGCTTGGGATAATACACATATATATGGTGCGAATGTTACTAATGGTGCAGGAAAAATAAACAAATTTTCTTCTTTTAGTGGTGCGGTTACCGGAAGTATTAATGTTCCTTCAGGACGAGGAGAAGGCTTAACAAGCGTTGGTAGTTATTTTTATTATTCAACAATCAATAGAATTTTTAAGGTTAAAAAATCAGACGGTACTATTGTTCGTTCTTTTCCGGCACCCGGAGGGGCTTGCCATTCTATAACTTATGGCGATGGTTACTTATTTTTTGGAAACACTAACACTGGAAAAATAACGATATTAAAAGCTAGTAATTTAAGACGTGTTGATGTTATTAC
>CALDCO010000160.1 GCA_937937185.1 uncultured Flavobacteriaceae bacterium | reverse complement strand
TGTGCTTTTGCTTTATCGGTGGTTCCTGTTTGTGCTAATAAAATGGGATAATTAATACCTATTTTTTCTTCTAATCTTTTTATTCTTTTAAAAGCATCTTCTTTTGTTTTGGCATATTCAAAAGCTAAGGCTAAGAATTCTAAATCTTTATTTTTATTTTTTCCATAATAATCGACATAATATTTGCTCTCATCTAAACAATTGGGACACCAAGTTCCCATTACTTGAACAATAACCACTTTACCTTTATAGCGTTTATCGTTAAGAGAAATAAGTTGCCCGTTGGCATCTGGAAACGTAAATTCTAAACGTTCATAACCTTTTTTTAAAAAGGTTAATTCATGAGCATTTGGCAATTCGAAATTCGCATTACGTTTTGCTACAAATGGTTCTTTCCAATGGTCACCAGAATAAAACATCCCATTCATTGTAGAATCTGTAACAGTCGCTGTAAACAAAAAGGCGTGTGAGCCATCAAAAGTAGAAAGTTTCATCTCGTTACCATCTAGAACACCCTCTAAATATCTGTAATCGCCTGTTTTTGTTCTAAAAGTGCCTGTTATTTTATTTTTGTTTTGCTTAAAAATACCTTTGGCAATATATCTATCGGTTTCACTATTAGGGCTAAATACTGTTTCCCAATTCCCACTAACATTGGCTTTTGCATTACTAGTGACTTCAAAACGAGTTGTGCTTTTTTCTGCTTTAAAAGGCACGCTTCTCTCTTTTCCTTCAACAATAAAATGCCCTTTAAGCTTATTGTTTTCAATTTTAGCTTTAATGAACCCTTCAAAAACGGGCATTTGTATAATTATAGAATCGTTTTTATAAGTCACCTCATTTACCTCAATTACTTCTTCGGCATTAAATACACGTATTGTATTGGGTGTTTTTAATTCAAAATTAAAAGGCAAAACCGCAGTCTTATCTACCTGTAATTCTGCTTTATAAGTTCCTAATTCTAATGTTGGTGTTCTCTTTTCATTATGGCAGGAGAACAAAAAAGCGGCAGTAAAAAGTATTAAAATAGAGCGCATGATTTATAGTTTAAAATACGAATTCGAAGTAACGACAAAATACTCACAAATAAAAAAAGGAACACCGAGTATTACACTTTTTACACTTATATACTATAATAGGGATGTCGCCATAATCACTCAAAAAATTTAATTCTCATCTTCTTCTAGCTCGTCTTCATAAAATTCTTCGTTTTCAAAATCATCGCTATCTAACTCTTTAATAAGGGGTTTTCTTTTTGCAATTTTTGCCTTTTTTTCTATCGCTTTTGTTGTTTTAGCGAGGGTATCCCCTTTTTTTGTCTCAATTCCTTTAAGGGTATAAATTCGTTTATCTTCTTCAAGGTCAATTTTTGAAATGTCTTTCTTTACCTTTTCTGTAGCCGATTTAGCGTCTTTTGTTTTAGTTTTAACTTGAGCGGTAGCATATTGCATTCCTGCAAAAAGCAGGCACGCTATAGTGCATAGTATGCGTCTTACATTCTTCATGACTATTATTCTTTGGATTAGTTATTACTATATACGAATAAAATAGCAGGTAAGTCTTTGTAAATTAATATTTTATTTTTTTTGTAAACCTGCTGGCTTGTAAAAAAAGAAAAGGTATTGAAAAAACAATACCTTTTTTAAAACTTTTTACATTAAATTTCTATTTACTGTTTATATACTTTAGACAGTTTTTCTTGTTGGGTTTTAAACTTGTCTTTTCCATTTTTAATAGAGGCTTCTAACTTTTTTATTCTTTCTTCAACTTTAGCAATTTTTTCTTCTTTCATTTTTAATTCCTCAGGAGAAAGATCCTTTTTGTTTTTAGCCGTTTCAAGACGGGCTTTAGCAGCCTCAACACGGGCTTTACTTTTAACCAGTAATTCTTCTCGTTTTGCTAGCTTTGTTTCCTTTTCTTTGAGTTTTGCTTTAGCGGCCTCTGCACGAGCTTTGCCAAAAGCTTTACCTTTTAGCTCACCTTTATTTTTACCATAGGCATTGCCAGATTTATCATCATCATCATCATCATCATCATCATCATCATCGTTGTCATCATCGTCATCATCATCATCATCGTTGTCATCATCGTCATCATCATCATCGTTGTCGTCATCATCATCGTCATCATCATCGTCATCGTCATCATCATTATCTTTATCGCCTTTGTTTTTTTTCTTTTTAACTTCGTCTCGTATGGCTTTCATTTCTTCCTTTAGTGCTTCACGCTCCTCAGGAGTAGCCGCTTTCATTTTCTCTTTAATCTCTGCAGCTTTAGTTTTAATATCTTCTTTAGCCGCTTTCATGTCTTCCTTTTTGGCCATCATTTCTTCTTTCTTAGCCATCATGTCTTCTTTTTTTGCCTGCCCTTTATTTTTAAGTACTTTTTCAGACTTATTTTTTATCTTCTTTTGGGCAAAAACAGATTGGTTCCCGCAAATGAAAAGTAAAACCAATACTAATACAATATGTTTAAAATTTTTCATGGTCTATAAATTATCTAATTCGTTTAATTCATTTTCTAAATCTTTAGCATCTTTTTCTATGGTTTGAGACGCTTTTTCGCTTTCACGCTCAATAGTTTCTATTTGTTCTACGGCTTCCTTAGTTTCAGCCTCTTCTTTTTCAGTATTCCTGCAAGAGGTAAAAGCTATTAAGGTGCACACCAATAATAATTTAAAAATTGTTTTCATCGTTTGCTGTTAAATGTTAATTTGTTTTGAATGAGTTCAATATATGTTTCATAATTGATAATGTTCTTAATCGTTCATTGCAGAGCGCGATTAATCGATTAAAAGGTAGTTATCTTAGACAAAATACAATAATTTTTTAAAGAAGTATAAAAAATCTGCTTAATTATTAAAATAAGTTAGCTTTTAAATGATTAATCATCAGTATTTAAATGTACCGATGGACTTTGGTTATTTAACCTCGAAATTTGATAGAATGAATCTTATTAAAACACGTTTAAACTCTAACAATTAGTATATTTGTGCTCTTATATTTATCGTTAGCATGAAAATTTCTTATAACTGGATTAAACAATTTTTAAAAATAGATTGGACACCCGAACAAATCGGAGAATTATTAACAGATTTAGGGCTTGAGGTTGAAGGTCTTGAAACTTACCAAAGTGTAAAAGGTGGGCTAGAAGGGGTAGTTGTTGGCGAGGTATTAACTTGTGTACAGCATCCTAATGCCGATCGTTTAAAAGTAACCACTGTTAATATAGGAGAAGAAACACCCCTTCAAATTGTATGCGGCGCTCCTAATGTAGCTGCTGGACAAAAAGTTCCAGTTGCCACTATTGGTACGGTTTTGTATTCTGCTGAAGGGGAGCCTTGGACCATAAAGAAAGGTAAAATTCGGGGTGAGGCAAGTCTAGGAATGATTTGTGCTGAAGATGAATTAGGCCTTGGCGCCTCTCATGATGGCATTCTTGTTTTAGATGAGGACACAAAAGTGGGTATTCCTGCTGCAGAAATTTTTGATATTGAAAGCGATGGTGTTTTTGAAATAGGATTAACGCCCAATCGAGCAGATGCGATGAGCCATTATGGGACTGCTCGCGATTTAAAAGCAGGGTTACAACATCGCGATATTAACTTAGAACTTATAACGCCAAGCGTAAGTGCTTTTCATGTAGAAAACAGGACTTTAAAAGTTGATGTCGATGTTAAAAACAAAGACTTAGCCCCTCGTTATTGTGGGGTCACGATTTCTGGTGTAAAAGTTCAAGCGTCTCCAACTTGGTTACAAAATCGATTAAAAGCCATAGACTTAAATCCTATAAACAATATAGTAGATGCGACCAATTATGTGCTTCATGAATTAGGACAGCCCTTACATGCTTTTGATGCCAATAAAATAGCTGAAAATAAAATTGAAGTTAAAACCTTAGAAACAGGTACTAAATTTGTTACTCTAGATGGTGTAGAGCGTGAGTTACATGAAGATGATTTGATGATCTGTGATGCAAAAAAGCCACTTTGTATTGCTGGTGTTTTTGGCGGTTTGGAATCTGGCGTGTCAGAATCGACCACAAATATATTCTTAGAAAGCGCTTATTTTAATCCTATAAGTGTTAGAAAAACAGCCAAACGCCATGGATTAAACACAGACGCATCGTTTAGGTTCGAGCGAGGCATCGACCCCAATATTACAGAATATGCTTTAAAACGAGCTGCTCTTTTAATACAGGATATTGCTGGAGGTGATATTGCTAGCGATATTTCTGATTCTTACTCCAATAAAATAGAAGATTTTCAAGTGCATCTCACTTTTGATAAAGTAACGAAATTAATTGGCCAAGAAATCCCTAGAGAGACTATTAAAAGCATACTTACCTCTTTAGATATTAAGGTAAATAATGTCACTGAAGCTGGTTTAGGATTAACGGTTCCTGCTTACAGAAACGATGTACAACGAGAGGCCGATGTTATTGAAGAGATTTTACGCGTTTATGGCTATAACAATATAAAAACAACGACAAAACTAAATGCTTCAATTTCTAATTCCAATAAATTTGAAGATCATAAAATGCAAAATGTTGTTGGCAGTCAACTAGCTTCTCAAGGCTTCTTTGAAATCTTATCAAACTCACTAACAACCCCTAATTATATTAGTCTTAGCGAACAATTAAAAGAAGAATATAATGTTGTGATGTTAAACCCTTTAAGTAACGATTTATCTGTGCTTAGGCAATCGTTATTATTTTCTGGATTGGAGGCTATTTCTCATAACATTAATAGAAAACGAAGTAATTTAAGACTTTTTGAATTTGGAAAAACGTATCACCATTTTAACGAAAATCGAGAAGAGCATAAACACCTTACTTTATTTTTAACGGGCAATAAAACAGAAGAAAATTGGACTTTAAAGATAGAGAAAAGTAGTTTTTTCTACTTAAAAGGCATTATTGAAGCGATATTACAACGTTTGGGCATGACCCGCTTTGTATCAAAACCTGTTAAAAATGATCTCTTTAGTGAAGGCGTTCAATTAAGCATTGGTAAGCTTACTTTGGTCGATTTTGGTATCGTAAAACCTAAAGTCACGAAGTTTTTCGATATTTCTCAAGACGTCCTATATGCCGATTTTAATTGGGATAACATTATTGAAATCGCCAAACGCAATACGATTAAGTTTAATGCCATTTCTAAATACCCAGAAGTGCGTCGCGATTTTGCTTTGTTACTAGATAATAATGTCACTTTTAAAGAGATACATACCATAGCGAAACAAACAGAGAAGCAATTATTAAAAAACGTTAGTTTATTCGATGTTTACCATGGGAAAAATCTTCCCAAAGGAAAAAAAAGTTATGCGGTAAGTTTTACCATACAAGACGAAAATAAAACACTTACCGATAAGCAGATTGACAAAATAATGAGTAAACTCCAAACTAATTTTGAATCTAAATTAGGTGCTGAGTTACGCTAAGTTATATCTATACTAACCTGAGTTTGACCTAAGACTTTAGAATGAAAAGCCGTCAAATTGAGTGATTTTTCA
>CALDCO010000159.1 GCA_937937185.1 uncultured Flavobacteriaceae bacterium | reverse complement strand
GAGCAATAAAACTAGCTTAAAATGATTTCATTAAAACTTAAAGACTCTTAATTTTATTTCTATTCTGTTTTACTTTATTTTTGTAATGCAAAGGTACTACTCTTACACTAAATATATTTAAAAATGCACACAGAAAAAGTTGTAAATCATATTGTAAACTGGTTAAAAACATATGCTACTAACGCCAAAGTCAATGGTTTTGTTGTGGGCATTTCTGGCGGAATAGATTCTGCAGTGACCTCCACCTTGTGCGCAAAAACAGGCTTAAAGGTTTTATGTATAGAAATGCCTATTCATCAAGCGGCGAGTCATGTTACTAGAGCTCAAGAGCATATCGCTAAATTAAAAACGCGTTTTCCTAATGTTAGCGATACAAAAGTAGATTTAACGCCTGTTTTTAAAGAATTTAAAACGCAGGTATCTACTAAGGGCGAACAAACCACTGTAGATATGGCTTTGGCAAATACCAGAGCAAGATTGCGCATGACCACTTTATACTATCATGCAGGGCTTTTAGGCCTTTTAGTGGCTGGAACCGGAAATAAAGTAGAAGATTTTGGAGTTGGTTTTTATACGAAATATGGGGATGGTGGTGTCGATTTAAGCCCTATTGCCGATTTATTAAAAAGTGAGGTCTATGCGATTGGAAACTATTTGGAGGTACCGCAATCCATAATGGAGGCAGCGCCTAGTGATGGTTTATTTGGTGATGCTAGAAGTGATGAAGACCAAATTGGCGCTTCCTATCCTGAGCTAGAGTGGGCCATGAAAATGGATGAACAAAATAAAACCGAAACCCATTTTTCTGGCCGAGAACTCGAAGTATTTAAAATATATAAACGCTACAACAACGGGAATAAGCATAAAATGATTCCGATTCCAATTTGTGAGATACCCAATAATTTTCGATAATTTTAACAATATGTCGTAAAAAATACTAACTTTACAGCTAGCTATTAATTCCATCTAAACGAATTCACCCTGTTTAGAGTATAAAACACATATTATGATCAAACTATTAGTGGTTGATCAGCACCCTGTTATTCGTAAGGGTCTGGAACTTGTTTTCGGCGCATCACTGGACATAAAAGTTGTGGGAAGCGTTGGTAACGGAGAAGAAATTTTTAACTTCATTAGAAACGAACCTGTTGATATTATTCTAACCGAAATAGATTTACCAAAATTAAATGGTATTACCGCGCTTAGACGTCTTAAAAAAGATTATCCTGAAATTAAAGTCATTATGTTTAGTTCTCATCCTGAAGAGATTTATGCCGTAAGCTCTATTAAAGCAGGAGCGGTAGGCTATATTAACAAAACTTCAGATCTTATCACTTTAAAAGAAGCCATTGTAAAAGTAAAGCAAGGGGGGATTTATTTAAGTAATGAGTTAGCACAAAGCTTAGCTTTTGGTTCGAAATCGACAAGAAATGATACGCATTATAAAAAACTATCTACACGCGAGGTTGAAGTGCTTCAATTATTATCTTCTGGTAGAAGAAATAAAGAAATCGCCAGAGAATTAGACATTAATGAAAAAACAGTTAGTACCTATAGGGCACGTTTAATGCGAAAACTTAATGTTACCAATCTCGTAGATTTAGTAAATCAAGCCACTCAGTTAGAGTTGTAACTCATTATAAACCTTTTTAATTGAAGCGAAAAAGAGTTATGTTGAGATTTGGTTGATTCTTTATATTGGTTGTGAACTTATATTGACTTTTCTTTTTCCTTAGTGCCTGGAAAATCCTTCTCTATTTTGTTATTTTTCAAAATTGCAGTACTACTATAAATACCAAAAGGTGCCCCCTTTGGTAAAATTTCGTATTTTTTTGGTTAAAAACTAAAGATCAAGATGTTTTCTTACTTAGTAAATAGAAATAGATACGCAGTGACTTATGCAAAAGAATGAAAATGCTATTAAAAAAATAAAGCGCCCTTGGCCCACTAAAGAGGCCATGGAACAGGTTTATGAAAAGAACCTTTGGGGCACAAGCACTTCTAAATTTTATTCAGGTATAGGATCGCACTGTCCCCAGATAGTGAATCCATATCTTGCAGTCGTTACCTCATTTTTAACTGCTTTTAAAACCCCTTTAGAAGTATGCGATTTAGGTTGTGGAGATTTTAACATAGGAAAAAAATTGGTAAAACATACCAAGAAATATGTTGCAGTAGATATCGTTAAAGATCTTATTGCGCACCATAAAAAAACATTTAAAGAAGAACACTTAGAATTTCATTGTTTAGATATTGCAGCCGATGATTTACCATCTGGAGATTGTGTTTTATTAAGACAAGTACTACAACATTTATCGAATACTGAAATACAAAATATTGTAAATAAGTTGTCGCATTATAAATATGTTATTTTAACAGAACACCTGCCTGAGGGGCATTTTACGCCCAATAAGGACATTATTTCTGGACAAGGCACTAGACTTAAAAAACAAAGTGGTGTAAATTTGCTAGCGCCGCCTTTTAATTTTTCGGTAAAAGAAACCAAGCAATTATTGTCTATTCCATCAAGCAATTATCAAGGCATCATTGTGACTACACTTTATAGAATGAAGTGATCATCGATTATAGAAGTAGTAAATATTTAAGATAAGGTTTTCCCTAGTTTTCTTGATAACAAATTATCAAGCTTCTTATAATCAACCACCTCCCTAATAATTTCGATGTGCTGCTCAGAAAGCTGTTCTTTAGTTTTTTCGCTAAGCTCATCAATTTTCTTTTTTATTAAATGACACCTTAAATACAAAATGGTTTGAATGACTAGTTGATCTAAATTTTCAATTTTACCCTTTGGAAAAATGTTATTGCGTTCCCAATCTGACAAGGAATAGCGTTCATCTTCCATTAAAATAGTAGTGACTTCATTTGTTAAACTTTGATCTATTGTATGCACAAAATTTTCGATAGGAAATTCTGGGTTTTGATTTAAAGTATCAACAATTGTATAATACAGGGTTTTAAACTGTTCATTAGAAAACTCCATTTCATCATCTTGTAAATCGAGATAAATTTTTTCAAAAACTCTGGCTTGATGTATTACCGGCTCTAATATTAAGTCTCCGGCTTCATTTTCTTTAAGCACCAGATCTTCAAAATCTTGAATCTTGTTACCATATAGTAACAAAATCTCTATAATTTTACGCTCTAAGACATATTGTACGTCTACTTTTTTTACAAGTTCTTGGCTCTTAATAACCTCAAATGCTTTCTGCTCATTCTTAATGTTTTTATTCGCTTCTTTATTTTCTTTTTTTATTAACTGAGCCAACGTACTAAACAAAACGTCTTCACTAATATCCATTATACGAGCACACTCTCTAATATAAATCTCTGTTTTTATTCGATCTGGAATTTTAGAAATACTATTTACGATATCACGAATGGTGTCTGCTTTTTTAATAGGATCGTTCTTTGATTCTTCATAAAGTACAGACGCTTTAAACTGAATAAAATCTTTGGCATGATTAGTAAGATAATGGTTTAACTCTTCTAATGTATTTTGCTTTGCAAAACTGTCTGGATCCTCTCCTTCAGGAAAAGTACAAATTTTAACATTCATACCTTGTTCTAAAATTAAATCGATCCCACGCAATGAAGCCCTCATCCCAGCTGCGTCTCCATCAAAAAGTACTGTAATATTTTTCGTTAATCTATTAATTAATCGTATTTGATCGGAGGTTAAAGCAGTTCCTGAAGAGGATACCGTATTATGTACCCCTTTTTGGTGAAACTGAATAACATCGGTATAGCCTTCAACTAAAAAGCAGTTATCTTCTTTTGCTATGCTTTGTTTGGCATGAAATATTCCATAAAGCACCTTGCTTTTATGATAAATATCGCTCTCGGGCGAGTTTAAATATTTGGCGGCTTTTTTGTCGTTCGTTAATATTCTCCCCCCAAACCCTAGAACACGACCACTCATGCTTTGAATGGGAAACATCACCCGGGCTTTAAAGCGATCAAACTGTTTTTCTTCTTTTACGATGGTTAATCCCGTTGCTTCTAAAAAATCGAGGTGATATCCTTTTTTTATCGCTTCATCTGTAAAGGCACTCCACTGATCTAAAGAATAGCCTAAACCAAATTTTTTAATCGTTTCTTTAGTAAAGCCGCGTTCTTTAAAATAACTTAACCCTATTGCTTTTCCTTGATTAGTAGTGTGTAAAATAGTTTGAAAATAGCTGTTAGCAAATTCGCTCACTAAATACAGACTCTCTCTCTTATTAGCCGCTTCTTTCTGTTCATTAGACTGTTCTGTCTCTTCTATTTCTATATTATACTTTTTGGCCAAGTATTTAATTGCTTCTGGATAAGTAAAATGCTCGTGCTCCATTAAAAAAGCAACAACATTGCCCCCTTTTCCACTTGAAAAATCTTTCCAAATTTGTTTTACTGGAGATACCATAAAACTTGGAGAACGCTCATCGCTAAAAGGACTTAAGCCTTTAAAATTGCTTCCTGCTTTTTTAAGCTGAACAAAGTCTCCTATAACCTCTTCCAATCTGGCCGTTTCGTATACTTTATCTATTGTTGATCTTGATATCAAATTATAAAATTTATAAGCGATAAACGCTACTATTGAAGTGGAATAAACAAATATAGTAAGTTTTAAGGCGAAGTAATACGACTTATTTAAAACAGAAATGACAAAAAAACAAAAAGGTTACTCCAATTAGAATAACCTTAATACTTATTTAGAGTGGTTGGTTGGTTTTAATTTTAATATTATTTAGAAGAAGTTCTATTCGCGATAAGTAATTCTACGGCTTTATATCTTCCATTCATATTTGCTATATCGACTACACTTTGATTCTTCTTATTCATGTGATCTAAGTTAGCGCCTGCTTTTATTAACTCATTTATAATCTCTAAATAACCGCCAACAGCCGCTTCACTTAATGCGGTATTTCCAGATTTATCTACAGCGTTAACATCGGCACCTTTACTAATTAAATAACTCACTGTTTCTAAATGCCCTCTGGAAGCAGCACGAGCTAAAGCAGTAGAACCATCAAGCGTTTTAAAGTCTAATTCTGCACCATTTTCTACGAGCAGTTTAACAATATCGAAATCGCCTTTTCTAGCTGCAATTCTTAAAGGCGCACAATCTTTATGTACTTTTGCGCCATTTTCTATTAAATGCTGACCTATCTCAAAATTACCATCGACAGCAGCTCGCCATAAGGCCGTAAACCCTTCTTTGCTTAGCTCATTAACATCAGCGCCTCGTTTTACTATGGCTTTTACTCGTTTTAAATTGCCTTTCTCAACGGCATTGTACAGCTTCTGAGAATGGCTACAAAAAGATAGGGATAGAAGTAGTGTCGTTAGTATTAAATTCAGTTTCATATCACACATTTATTTACAACAAATTTATGATACTTTAACATAATAAAAATGTTATTTCGTTTAATCGCATAAAAAAACTTTGATTGGAAAATTCCTCACCAAAAAGCTGATTTTTAGGTATTTTAAAGATCAGTTTTTGTTTTGTTTTTCTTACAAAAAAATTTATTTACGATTTATAAAAATCATTATTGGTTTCTAAGCGTTTCAAAATAGTAAACCCTATTAACGTGATTTCTATGATAGAAGAAAATTTACCTCAGTCAGAGGCTCGTGATAAAAAATTTTATCTATCGTAGGAATTTGACGTAAAACGTCCAACGGAAGTATTTCGACCATAACAATATTACAGAGTGGTAAAAAACAGTTGCTTTTTTCCATTAAAAAAAAACAAAAAAGGCTAGGCATTCAAATAAATCATCAAAGATTATTGTTTGTTATTGTCTTCTCTTTCTTTTCCTCTTTCGCTTTCTTTTTGGTTTAGAAGGCGGATTGAAACGCAATTGCTTTCGTTTAGCAAATAACTTTCTAAGAAAACTTTCACTAATTTCATCTCGACAATTCAAACTGTTTAAGACCTTATCAGAAGTCCTGTGAAATTTGGCCTTAGTGATTGCATTGAATTTTTTTTGCGCATTCATTTTTTGCATTAATCGCGCAAAAATTGGCAATGCAGAGTGCGCACCTTGCCCATATTTAGTCGATTTAAAGCCAATATTATGATTATCGACACCAACCCAAGTCCCAACGACTAGTTTAGGTGTAATTGCCATAAACCAACCATCTTTATTGTTTTGTGTGGTTCCTGTCTTAGCGGCGATGTCATTTCGTAGTTTATATTTACTTCTAAGTCTGTTTGCAGTACCCCCATTAACCGTTTCTTTCATGTATTCAATCATCGTTTGTCTCGTCGTTTCAGAAAACACTCTGGGAGAAGCTGTTATAGAGGTAAAATCCTCTAAAATATTACCTAGTTTATCAGTGATTTTTGCTATTAAAAAAGGTGTTGAGGGCTTACTATCATTTACAAAACAACTGTACACCGTTGCCAATTCAAATAAAGATAATTCTGCTGTTCCTAAAACCATTGATGGTACTTGCGGAATGCTTGATGTTACCCCCATATTTTTTGCCATTCTTGTCGCTCTTTTTATACCTGTTTCTTCTAAAACCTTTACGGCACAAGTATTAATAGATCGGCTTAAAGCCATTTTCATAGAGTATCGTTTATCAGGATCGATACCTGATGAATTTTTAGGGGCCCAATTATCTAGGTTTTTATAGGTAATTACTTTTGCAGGAATGTACTCGCACGGGTGCATGCCATTTTCTAAAGCTGCGGCATAGACAATGGGCTTAAAAGTGGAGCCGACTTGACGTTTGCTTTGATTAACATGATCGTACTTAAAATGCTCGAAATCTATCCCACCAATCCACGATTTTACTGCGCCATTAGTTGGGTTAATAGCAAGCATTCCCGCATTTAAATATTTTAACGAATGCTTAATACTATCTATTACGCTTCCCTTTATTAACTTACTCCCACTCCAATTAAATAATTTTAAACTGCGAGGCGTCTTCAAAGAATCATCTATTTTTTGTTTTGAATAGCCTTTTTTCTTTAATGAATTATAGATTTTAGTTTTTTCTAATTCTTTATTAATTAAGTTAGTATCTTTAAGCCAAGGTGCATTTTTACCATGCTCGTCCTCAAACGTTTTTTGTAACACCTTCATATGTGCTTTTACAGCGTCTTCGGCCAGTAATTGCATGTCGTAATCTAGAGTGGTATAAACTTTTAATCCACTGGTGTAAGGGTTATAATGTTCGTCTTTTTCATTTTTATTTTTCTTACACCAAACTTCTAATTTTTTTTGAACCTGAGCCCTAAAATACGCCGCGATTCCTTTATCGTGACTGTAATCTTTATAACTAAGCACCAACGGCTTTTCTTTTTCTACAGCTAATTGTTTCTCATTAAGATAACCATACTTATTCATTTGAGATAAAACCACATCTCTTCTTAATTTACTTTTTTTGGGAAAAAGTCTTGGGTTATAGGAATGCGTGGCTTTTAACATGGCCACAATAGTCGCACTTTCTATTAAAGACAAATCAATAGCCTTTTTGTTAAAAAACTTTTTTGCCGTACTTTCTATTCCAAAGGCATTATCACTAAAAGGAACTGTATTTAGGTATTGAATTAAAATCTCTTCTTTGTTATATATTTTCTCAATACGCTTAGCAATAATACCTTCCCGCATTTTGTGTATAATTATGCCGAGTTTACCCAGACGCTTTCTTGGGTAAAGGTTTTTTGCCAATTGCTGAGAAATGGTACTTCCCCCGCCAGAGGAGTGATCCCTTAATAAAATAGACTTAAAAAAAACGCGTATCAGACTATTATAATCAATGCCATCATGCTCAAAAAAGCGCGCATCTTCTGTGGCTATTAAGGCATTGATAAAATGTTTTGGAACTTGATCGTAAGCAATAGGTTGTCTATCATTTATATAAAATTTACCTATTAATCTGCCATCGTCAGAAAGTACCTCTGTGGCACTTACAGATTTTAATTCGATAATTTCTTTTTTAGATGGAATCTTCCCCCAAACCCCTAAATAAACACTTAAAAAAAGAAGTAATACAATCCCTATAATAGAAGTCGCACCATAGAAAATGATTTTTCTAAAGTAAGGATTAGTAATTATGTGTTTTACTTTTTTAAACATCTATGGGCATATAAACTTATTCTAATATTTTAAATTTAAAAATCACTCTATTAAAACGCTTTTTTCTGCTTTTTATGACCTCATTAAACTAAAAAAGCCAGTATGGTTCATACTGACTTTTTTTATTTTTATTCATGTGCTAAAATTTAATCAACCTCCAAAGTCGTCAAATCTTATGTGCTCATCTGGAATACCAAAATCTTCTCCCATTTTTTGAACCGCCTGATTCATTAGTGGCGGACCACAGAAGTACAATTCGATATCTTCTGGAGATTCGTGATGATTTAAGTAATTATCTATCACACAATTGTGTACAAAACCAACGAAGCCATCTCCTGGGGCATCTATATTTTCCTTTACTTTCCAGTTATCTTCATCTAAAGGTTCTGAGAGTGCTAAGTAAAATTTAAAATTAGGAAAATCTTTTTCTAACTGATAGAAATGATCTAGGTAAAATAACTCACGCTTAGATCGTCCACCATACCAATAAGTTACTTTTCTACCCGTTTTTATTGTTTTGAATAAATGGTATAAGTGCGAACGCATTGGTGCCATTCCTGCTCCTCCTCCAACATAGAGCATTTCAGATTCTGATTCGTTAATGAAGAACTCGCCATAAGGTCCAGAGATTATTACTTTATCACCTGGTTTTTGATTAAAGATGTATGAAGAAGCCACACCAGGATTTACATCCATCCAGCCCCCTTTGGCACGATCGAAAGGCGGTGTTGCAATACGAACATTTAACATAATCTCACGTCCTTCGGCTGGGTAAGACGCCATAGAATAAGCACGCTCAACTGTTTCGGTATTCTTCATGACTAAAGGCCACAATTTAAACTTATCCCATTCTTCTTTAAACTTATCTGGTGTTTCATGCTCTTCTGGGTGGGCAGTAATGTCCATATCTTCAAACTTTACCGTACATTCTGGAATTTCTATTTGAATATAACCTCCAGCTTTATAGCCCATATCTTCAGGAATTTCAACAACAAATTCCTTGATAAAAGAAGCGACATTATAATTACGAACAACTGTAGCTTCCCACTTTTTTATACCAAAAACTTCTTCAGGAATCGTAATTTCCATATCCTGCTTCACTTTTACTTGACAAGATAAACGTGCGCCATGCGCTAATTCTTTTCTTGAAAAGTGAGGGGTTTCTGTAGGTAGGGCTTCTCCTCCTCCAGACAATACATGGCATTCGCACTGAATACAAGTACCACCACCACCACATGCCGATGGTAAGAAAATTTTATTGCC
>CALDCO010000158.1 GCA_937937185.1 uncultured Flavobacteriaceae bacterium | reverse complement strand
CGATGACGCGTATTGTATTGCACAATCATATTCCCACCTTGTGCCACATAATCGAATAAAGTTTGTTGTTTAAAGTTTAATGCTTCAACAGTATTGTAAGCACGAATACCAATAACTATAGCATCAAAACGTTTTAAATTTTCAAGCGTAATATCATCGGGAGCAATCGTAGTAACATCGTAGCCAATTTGCTGTAGACTTTCAGGAATAACATCGCCTGCACCTTCTATATAGCCAATGTTTTGTCCTCTTTTTTTAATATCTAATCTTACTACTTTACTTTCAGAAGGTAATAATACGGTTTGATATGGAATGTGTTCGTAATCAATCTCTATTAACTCTTTTGAGTACGTTGTTGTTTGATTTCCAAATACGGTAACTAAAGGCGTAATAGTGCCCTCACTTTGGTTTTTAGGTGGTACTACTGTAAAAATCAATTCTTGTTCCTGCCCTTTATTTTTAATAGCGACCTTGTGTTGCTCGGGTGTTACTGTCCATCCCTTTGGGTGCTTAAGTGTGACATTCCCTTCAAGATCGTCTCTGCCTGCTTTTACCACTACAGGAATTTCTTTTTGCTTGTCATTTTCAAAAATAATTACTTTTTCAGAAATTCTAGCCGAGACTTCGGGAATGATTTCAAAAGGCTTATACACTTCTCCTTTCACGGGGTCGTTAGTTTTGTATAATACTGGTTTTATAAACGACAACCTAATATTTTCTATCACCAAGTTAAAAGTAACATTAAGTGTTCTCGGGGTTTCTGGTTCGCCTATTAATTTAGGATTGGGGACGTTATACATGCCTAGGGACCCTTTTTCGGTTAACCAATACGGGGTAGTTGGTAATTGGTTTTTATCAAATTGTAAGGTTTCTTTAAAATCGAATTTTTTATTTTCAGAGAGCAAGAGGTTTTTTTCAATAGTTGTTCCATCTGCGTTTTTAATGCTTGCTAATGTCATTTCAGAATCACTGCGGTTTACAACTTCAATGGCTAAATTAACGGTTTCATTTGCTGTAGCATGATTCGTATCTGCAACAGCTTCAAGGTATAAACCAGCACAAGCCGCAATAATGGCTTTAATTTCTTTTGTTTTAATTGTTTTCCAATGCGTATCGTCTAATTCTTGTATTAATAGGTATGCCCTTACCAATTCTTTTATACAAGCAGCAGGATTTTTAAAATCAAAATCATGCTCTACTTTATTTAAAATTGCTCCAATTTGTTTTCCTCCTTTTACTCTATTCCAAGAAGTATCTATTCCTTCAAATACATTCGATTTATCTTTAGGGATATCGCCTTTTATTAATTCGATATATTCTGTCTGCGTGCCTCGAGTTCCTGTGTTTCCGAAGCCTTGCGATTTATGCTGACTTCTACTAAGGGAAGCAATTTCTGTATTACTTAATCCGCTTGATGCGTAATAGGTGCCAACATCAAAGTCGAGGAGTTTGCTTTTATCAGCCTTTTCAAATTTTTCACGACTGCCATAAAACCACCAAGAGGTATTAAAAAATAGACGTTTTGGTTGCCAAGTACTGGTGCGTAGTAATTGCTTCGGGTAGGCTTTTTTATTATTTACCAAGTCGAAAGCTTCAAGGCTTAACATGGCCGAACTTGTATGATGTCCATGAGTTGTTCCTGGAGTTCTATGGTTAAAGCGATTAATAATAATATCTGGTTTAAATTGGCGAATGGCTAAAACAACGTCACTAAGTACTTCGTCTTTATTCCAAATTGCTAAGGTTTCATCGGGGTGTTTAGAGTATCCAAAATCATTGGCGCGTGTAAAACGCTGTTCCCCACCATCTATTCGTCTGGCAGCTAATAATTCTTGTGTTCTAATAACGCCTAAAAGTTCTCTTATTTCAGGGCCTATAAGGTTTTGACCACCATCGCCACGTGTTAGTGACAAATAAGCAGTTCTTGCTTTTACATGATTGGCCATATAGGAAATAAGACGTGTATTTTCATCATCAGGATGAGCAGCAACATATAAAACAGAACCTAAAAAGTTAAGCTTTTTTATCGATTCGTGAATCTGAGCGGCATTAAGCTTTTGCGGTTGCTGCGATTGCAATGTAAAAGTAATGACAAAAGCAAGTAGGAGCGTAGCAATTATTTTTTGCATTTTGGTTTTTATTTTGAGTGATCTTCAAAGATAAACAATAGCTTATTTAATTTTCGATTTTAGGGATTCTTTAACTATAATATCTTACACTTCATCGTTATAGAAGCCATATATTTTTTATAGCTTGGTATTTTTATTATATTTAAGCCCCTCTATCTTCTTTGATTTTTTGGCGCTTATAAATAATTATTGTTAAATTATTATTATTACTCACATAATATTGTTTAATAAGTAAACAGTTTGATAAACGTTAATACTACTTCCTTATTTATGTTATTTTATTTTTTTGATTGTTTTTAGTAGCTAATCTTACTTTATTTTTGATGGTATTAATTTGGTATATTAAGCTTAATTTTTTTAAAGGCTTCTTCTAATTTTTACGTTTTTAATAGTAAAATTTATGTAGATGGGTTTCTAAATAAACGGTCAAAGTTATTTTTAATATATTATACATTAAAAAGCGCATAACCTAAAAACGATTTATTGCTAATCTAAACCTTAATTTATGAAATCTGCTCATCAAATTTTTTTCTTATTTGCCCTAACGTATTTATTTTTTGCGAGTACTTCTTTACTTGCTCAAAATAGAGTTGGCGATCCAGGAGTCTCTTTTAATCAATCTATCATTAATGCAAATAAAAGTTGCTATCCTCAAATGGAAAGATGGTCCAAAGCTGGGGTTACAGGAGGCATTCCTTTTATTGCCAGTTTTGATAAGAAAAAAACCATAAGTCCTGGTAACACAAATAAAATTAATGATGCAATTAATGAAATGTCTAATTCATTATCAGGCAATCAAAAAGGGCTCATAACGCTTTCAAATGGTAATTATTCAATAAACAGCTCTGTAAAAATGAAATCTAACGTTTCATTAATAGGCGAATCAAGAGATGGTGTAAAGTGTATTATAAGTATGACTGGAGGTGAGGGATTTACATTTAGAGGAGTCACTTTTGCCGGATTGTATAACTTAACAATAGAAGGCGGGTGGGGAAAACCTAAGTACAATTGGAATTATAGTTTAAATGCTAACAATGAATTACCAAACAATGATAACATCTCAATAAAGATGAGTGGTTCTACTAAAAATTGTTGGGTAGATAAAGTAAATATTATAAACTGTGCTAGAGACCCAATTAGAGTGGTTGCAGAGCATGTTACTTTAAGAGATTTATTTGTCGATGGGGCTCATAAAAAGGCTGGGGGCGCTCAAGGTTATTTCTTTATTCAGAGTAGAGATAACTTAATCACTGGATGTTATGTTACGCATTTACGTCACATTTCTTTACAAGGTGGTAATGTTGAATACAATGTTGTTTATGATAATAATTTTGAACAAGAAGTAAGTTTTCATAGTGGTGATAATGGGAATAACTTAATCGCTAATAATAAAATTACTTTACCTGTAGATATGCCTCCAGTTGCCCGAGGTGATGCAGACGATGTTACACCTCCAGAAGCACGAAATAATAAGCCTACCTATTTTGCTATTATGGGGCCGTGGTCTAGACAGCATAGTACTTCAAAAAAACCTAATTACCTAATTAATAATATATGTAAACAATTTAACCATAATTTAGGACCTTCTACGCCATGGTCTGAACCCAAAAAAGTATATAAAGGACCGCTTAGAGTAGGGTCTCAACCAAGTCATCATATAAACAACTTTCCTTTTGCATCTCAAAATTGTGTTAACCCTGTGGGAGGAGAATTGTATCCAATACTACTAAGCTGCGTACAAGGGGCTTCATGTGACGATGGAGATCCTTGCACAATAAATGACATTTTAGATTCTGATTGTAACTGTGAAGGTGAAGCGGCCCAAGATGATGATAATGATGGTGTTTGCAACACTATAGATCAATGCCCAGATTTTGATGATAAATTAATTGGAACGCCTTGCGATGATGGTGAAGTTTGTACTATTAATGATGTATATACCTCAGATTGTATTTGTAAGGGGAGCGCAAATAATACAATAGAAGTCCTTCCTATAGAAGATGCCTATATACAAAATACGACCTCGCTTAATAATGAATTTCTTAGAATTGAAAATGGAAACAGAGTATCTTATCTAAAGTTTGATATAAGTAACATTACAGATATTGAAAGTGTTTCATTTCGAGTAACTGTAGAATCAGATTCAGGTAGCGGAAACTTAGATGTTCATATGAGTAATGATGTTTCATGGAGCGAAACAACCTTATCTCCTAACAATGCCCCAAGTCAAGATAATCTGGTGGGTAGTTTTAGTGGCAGTTACAATGAAGGAGAATCGTATTCAGCTAAATTAGATAATGCTATTAAAAATACTAATGCGCCTTTTTCTTTAATTTTAAGTCAACAGCCTGGTGGTAATGATGTTGCATTTGGCTCGTCGGAATTTCAAAAAGTGTCTAGCAGACCAAAATTATTAGTAACAAGGACTGGATGTAATTTATCTACTAACGATGATGAGTTTTCTAATTCAATTGTTTTATACCCTAATCCTATGAAGGATCATTTAATTATAAAACGCAAAGGAGGCAATGATTCCTCACTTATTGATATTAATTTGTATGATGTATTAGGAAAGCAGTTAATAGAAATTAAAAACAATAATTCTGAAACTGTTAAATTAAATACGGCTAACTTTTCTTCAGGAATCTATTTCGTTGAGTTAATAAATAAAAACACGAATAGTTTTGTTATAAAGAAAATATTAAAATAATTAATTACTAGTATTGCTTTTTTACCAGTGAATTCAAGACGAGTTTAGTTTTAATTTAGCTAGGTAAAAAAGCAATATTAATAAGTAATGGTATTGTTTTGAAAGCGAGTTCATAGACAAAAAGTTGGCATTGATTCAAAAGGTTTTAATGCAAATCGTCTATGGCATCTTTTTCTATTAAAGTAACGGCTTTTTGAAGCAATAAACTATTAGGATAGGTTACTAAATTGCCATTATTTTTTCTTAGATGAATTTGAAACGAACGAATGTCTTCAATAATGGCTATAATTTCTAAATCTTTATCATGAATTTTGATTTTGTCACCAATTTTATATGGAAAAGAAAAAAACATGACAATACCAGAAGTAACATTGCTTAAAATAGACCAGTTTGCAAATAGTGTAATGCCTAAAATAGCAAAAACAGACGAAAACAAAACCACCAGATCTTGAATTTTTACTCCTAAAACAAAGGCTTCAATAAGTAAAAAAATTAAAAAGAAAGTCACAATAACATAACGGCCTATAAGTTTAACTCGCCCTTTGTTTTTTCGTTTAGAATTGGCCATTCGTCTTATGACATAACGAACGATGGATTGTAATACAAAAAAGATACTAAAAATTATAAGAGAGTTTATAATTTCATTTTGGTTGGTTTCAAAAAAATGTTGCATAAAGCATTTATTTATGTTGAATTTTCAACGCTGTAAAGATAATGTTAAAAAAGTTATGAGTTACGAGTTACAAGTTAGGAGTTAAGCGTGAGTACTGATTACTTCAACAAAAGTATTTTTCGTAAGTGCTCATCCTTATTGCTATTTTTATTCCAATAAGCGCTTTTTATTGTTTTTAGTTTTGTGGCTTTGGTGGTTAAACCGTTAGTGGTTTCCTCCCAGCTTATAATGTCGTAAGGAAAATTAGGGTTAAAATTAATAGTTAAGCTTCTGTTTAATTCAGGGATATTAACTTTATAATTATCAGGGTTTAATTTAGCCGTTGCTTTATATGCTTTAATGCGTTTATGTTTTAATCGAATAAATTCTAGAGACGGAATAATTTCAAAATTCCCTACAGGTAAACTTTTAGGATCTATCCTAAGCTGGGTCCAAAGTTCGTTTTCTAAAACCGCTTTTTTAAGCGTTATGGATTGATCTGCCTCTCCTTCAAAATACGAGTGCGCAACGATGTTGAATTCGGCTCTATTGTTTAGCTGAAGGTAGGTATGACCACACCATTCCTGTATAGAAGCGCTCACTTTTACTGCATGTGTGTTATTACTTACTGGATAAAAAGTACTTTGCATGATTGAATAGGGGTAAATACCAGTATTGAATTTTTTTGTGCTATTTAATTTTAAAACTGGAATATTTGAAGCGTTATCATGATCGGCTTTTACTTGTTCTTTTGCTAAAAAGGGCTCGGTAACGTACACTAAAACAGAATGTCCCTTTCTAATTTCTCCATAACGCACTTGCTCTAATTTATAAGAGGAGAGTTCGGCTTCTCCTGCATACCAATAGTTGTTAAATTCCTTAGATACAAGCGGTTTTAAAGGTTTTAGTGCTAATGGCTTTGTTTTTGTAGTGGTATAATTAGAGGCCATTATATTAGATTTTGTTTTTTCTTTACATGAAGTGATTGCTAATAATAGAAAAACGAATGCATAAGTTGAAATTTTCATGATAAAGGCATTTAATTGATTGAAAAAGACCATTTACAGGGGGAATTAGAGCACCCTCCAATACGATAAAAATACAACTCTAATACTCCTCTGCAATAGTATTTAACGTTTCGTAAACAAGATGCGTAGGCAAACCCATAACATTAAAATGCGACCCCTCTATTTTTGTGACGCCAATTAAACCAATCCATTCTTGAATGCCATAAGCTCCCGCTTTATCCATTGGCGAATAGTTTTTTATGTAATACCATATTTCGTCGTCTGTTAATACCTTAAGAGTCACTTTGGTGACGGCATTTACCGTTTTTTGAAATGTTGTACTAGAAATACAAACCGAGGTAATCACCTCGTGAGTGTTGCCGCTAAGCCGTTTTATAATTTTAAAAGCCTCTATTTCGTCTTTTGGTTTTCCTAGGGCATGGTTATTATACCAAACGATGGTGTCGCTAGTTACAAGAATGTCCTTTGGTGTTAATTCTTCTTGAAAAGCCTTAGACTTAAGTGCTGCTAAATAATTGGTAATCTCTATATGAGAAAGTGATGGTGGATACTCTTCTTTTATTTCTTTTAGCCTGATTTCAAAATCTAAATCTAAATCTTTAAAAAATTGTTGACGTCTGGGCGAACCAGAAGCTAAAATAAGTGTTCTATTTTTAAGTTTTTGTTTAAGCATATTATCTAATTTGGAATAGCTAAAATTTGTAGTAACAATTAATTTTTGTTTTCCTTATTTATTTTTGAATGGCTTATTGCTTTCTAAATAATGTTTCTATTCCTTAGTTATTTAAATGAATATTAAACGTTTTTTTAGGAATATAACCTAAGTCAATAAGCTCACTGTTATTTTTTATTTCTTTTAAAAACCCCTCTTTTAAGAAAACAATTTTATCTGCGACATGAATCACATTTTCGTAATCATGATCTGTGATAATAAAACCTTTGGTAGGCTTCATTTTTTTTAAATACTTTATAATGTATTCCTTAATAATAGGGCTTAGCCCATTAAAGGGTTCATCTAATAACACAAATTTGGCATTTGAGTGCACAATTAGTAAGATTTCAACTATCCTTTTTTCTCCACCAGATAATGTTTGACTTTTTTTATTTAATAGCGGTTTTATAAAGTCATTATTAAGTACTATGGTTCTATTCGCTTTGGGAAGAAACAATTGTATAATGGTCTTTATTTTTATATTTTTAGGTAAGAAGTTATCTTGAGGCAAATAATTAATTAAATGTCTACTATCCGAAATCGTTTTTATTATTTTATTTCCAACTCTCACATATTTTGAATTGGGTTTTTCTGTACCAAAAATTATTTTGAGGAGTGTCGATTTCCCTGAGCCGTTTCTACCAATTAAACCTTTTATTTGTCCTTGTTTACACGACAGAAAAATGTCGCTTAATATTACTTTATTATCGTAAGACATGGTAAGGCTATCGATATGCAATGTATTTAAAGAAGCCATAATACGATTAGGTTTACTAGACCGATTACAAACGTTGAGACCCATAAAATAAAGGGCGTTAAGCCCAAATTAAAATAGTAATAATAGTCATTTTTATTCATAATATTATAAACAAAAAAATGTGTAAATGGTGCAACGAATAAGAAGCAAGCGCCTATAGTGGTTAATTTACCGCCGAGTAAGGTCCCAATTCCAATTGAAATGATATAGGCTATAAAAAACAGCTTCTTTTGGAATAATAATATGTTTTTAAATAGTCTCAGCTTATTATTTTTTTAAAGCCTATTATTTTAATATAAGATAATAAAGAAGCATCGATAGCATACCAGTAAGCATGGTGCCCTTTAGCAGTTTACTTGTTTGTTTTAAATTTTGCGTGCTTACTTTAGAAAGTAATTTAATTGCTATTATTATTAATGGGGCGATTACAAATAATAAAAAGTAAATAACAATCGTCCTGTGCATAAATACATAAGAATAGATATAATACACAATAGTAAGTATTAAAACGAGAGTAATTACAAAAGCAAATCTTGCAGCCCGATCTTTACCGATGGCTATAGCTAAGGTTTTCGTTCCTGTTTTATGGTCGCCATCTACATCTAGAATATCTTTTACAACTTCTCGAATAACATTTATAAAAAAAGCAAATACAGCATAGTCAAATACTATTTTAAACATTAATAATTGTTCATTCTGGTTTTGTTCAGTAATGGCAGGTAACAATTCAAAAATACCAATAATAAGTATGCTTAAAGCAACTAAAAACGATACCATGATATTCCCTACAATAATAATACTTTTAAAAAAAGAAGAATACATATAGAGTAGGGCAGCAGTGATTACAAAAACACTAAAATAGGCATTTTTATCTAATAGATTTGATAAATAAAAACCAATGCAAGCACCAGTAAAAGTAAATATTAAATACAAAGTGTTGGCCTTGTTTTCTGTAATGCTGCGGTTAATATAAACCTTGTTAGGTTTGTTTATTTTATCTGCTTTAACATCATAAATATCATTTATAATATAGCCACCAGCCGCTATGAAGAGTGTTGCTAAAACGAGCAGCGCAAAATTAACATCACTTAGCGTGTCTTTTATCTCAAAAGCAGAGAAGAATACATACTTAATTAAAATTTGCACTAAAGCAATCATAATTAAGTTTTTCCAACGTATGAGTTTAAAAATACTAAGCATTTATTCAATAAAAATAAGGGTTAAATCTGCATAAAGCATTAAAAAATATACCACACCT
>CALDCO010000157.1 GCA_937937185.1 uncultured Flavobacteriaceae bacterium | reverse complement strand
TTATTAAGCCTTATATTTGAGAATTAATACATTAATTTTTTTTAAAATGACTAAAGGCACAGTAAAATTTTTCAATGATTCTAAAGGTTTCGGTTTTATTACTGAAGAGGGATCAAACAAAGACCATTTCGTACACATTTCTGGTTTAATCGATGAGGTTAGAGAAGGTGATGAAGTAGAATTCGATTTACAAGAAGGACGAAAAGGTTTAAATGCAGTAAATGTGAAAGTAGTATAATTTTTTTATATAATTTAAATTATTGCAAATAAAGCCAGCTGTTCTGCTGGCTTTTTTATTTTATGACGATCCATAATGAGCATACTAATTCCAATTAAATTAACGTGATTTCGACCTAAAGATTTAGAATGAAAAAGCCGTCAAATTGAGTGATTTTTCAAAGTGAAACGAAGAAAAATTGTATCGAAATTAGGCTTTTGATTGAAAATTTATTGGTCTTCCATACAATTTTCTATCGAAAATCACTCTGACTAACGTAAATTTTCTTGTGTCGAAATCACGTTAAATTAGAATTAATAGGCTAGCTATAAATTAAACCCCTTCTACAAGGTGTAAATTTTTTATTGAAATTTTCTCAATAATTTGTTTTGAATTTAAACCATTAGTTTGAATAGAAATACTTTCGTTGTTATAAACACCATAGTTTAAAGGATCGGTGCAGGAGAATAAGCCTATGGTTTGAGTTTGAGAAGCACTGGCGAGGTGCATGATACCACTATCGGCCCCTATAAATAATATCGTATTAGCTATTAAAGCGCCTATTTCTCTAATATCTTTACTATAAAATGCTGGCGCTTTAAAGTTAATTTGAGACACATTTTCCATTGGCAACACTTCTATGATATTAAAATTTTTATATTCCTTTTTTAAGTGCTCGTAAAAATCTAACCACCATGTTTTACTATAACATTTTTCACCAGTAGCATAAGTGAATATAGCAATCGTAGCTTTATTATTTTTAACTATCGTCTCTAATTCTTTTTTACCATGTGCGATTTCATGCGCTTCTAATTTTAAATCTAAACCCGGTAATTTAAAATGCTTATTATTTTTATAAGCTATTCTACTTAAATAATGTCTTAAATTATAAATGGGGTTTTTTGCAATATGTATCCTGTCCTCTAACTTCATTTGTTTTTCTGCTTCAAACTCCCCAAAAATTTTATAATACGCATTTGCCATTTTAGTAAGCAATCGCCCGGAGGAAGAACCTTTAACAGCATTAATTACTAGATCATACTTTTTATTTCTTACAGACAACCACACCCGAACATATTTTATAAGTGCTTTAAATGGTTTTCTTGGAAGCACTATAATTTTGTCTATAGCACTATAATTTTTAAAAACTATTGGAGGTAAATAGCCGCCTTTTACAATAATATCTATTTTAACATCAGGAAAGGTATTGATCACTTCTTGTAAAAGTGGTGTGGTTAACAATAAGTTTCCTAGTCGTTGATTAGGTCTTGAAATTAACACTCTTTTTATTTCTATTTTTTTAGATAAATCGACTTTTTTTTCAAAATGATTATCGCCTATACTTTTAGTGAGTTTAGGCATTAAATGCTTCCTATATTCATTAAGTATTTTTAAGAGCCCCATGTTTCAAATTAATTCGCTGCCAAGTTACAGTTTTCTTTAATTTAATAAAAAACTATTCTTAACAATACTTCGGCATAATATATGTTAAGTTAATCTGTATATTTGAACACATTAGAATATTTATGAGACCAATTTTTTTTCTTTTCTTATTGTTTATTTCATTTACTATCAAGGCCCAAAACAATGCGATACAAGCTGGTGAGAGTTTAAATTATAATCTTTCTTACAACATGTCTGGCATAATGAACGATGTGGCCAGAATTACAATGGAAACCAGCGAGGTTAAAACTAAAAAGTCGACACTACTAAGATTAAAATGTACCGCAGCCACTTTTTCAAAATGGGATAGTTATTTTAGAATAAGAGACCTTTATGAAAGTTATGTAAATCCTAACACGCTAACGCCTTACTTATACAAAAGAGAAATTAATGAAGGTAAACATTATAAATTTGTAAAATACAATTACGATTACAAAACAAAAACGGTAAAAAGTTTTATTAGAAAAAAATCGAAGAATTTTAAAAGCGGTTTTTGGGACAGAAATAACACCATAAAATTTAACTCAGGCACTAGAGATATTGTGGCTACCATTTATAAATTAAGAAGTTTAGATATTCATAAAGCCCCTATTGGAAGCAGTGATCATTTTACTGTTTTATTTGATAATAAAGAATCTATATTTACTTTTAAATTACTTGGAAAAGAAACCATTAATACGGCAATTGGAAAAAAAGAATGTTACCGGTTAGCGGTAGAGGTCTCGGATCCAGGAGTGCTTAAAGGAAAAAATGCCAATATTGTTTGGCTTACTGCCGATGAAAATAAAATGCTTGTTTATGCTAAATTTAAAGTCGCTATAGGAAATGGAGAATTAAAAATACAATCAGCTAGCGGATTAAAAAACTAATATCAAATGAAAAAACTATACACTATTTTAGCAATTATCACTGCTTTAATCGCAGTTATACTAGCCATTTTGCCACTTTCTAATTTAGCCTTTATCCCTGCAATTATTGCGCTGGTGTTGGGGTATCTTGCCTTTCTTCAAATTAAAAAAGAAAACGGATCAAAACACCTCGTTCAACTTAGCTTCCTACTCATTATAATTGCACTCTCATTAGCCACTTACAAGTCTATTTTTAGTACAACGGAACTTGGTAATACCGAACAATTAGAAAAATTAGAAAAAGAATCTAAAAAAGAAGCGATAGAAGAGCTTGAAGACATTGAAATTTCAGATTAAACTAAAACCCCCTATAGTTTAAACAATTTTTATATATTTGATGGCTTAACACAGAGCCACAATGAACCCATTTTTAATTTTAGCTGCTTTTGCATTAGTTGGTGCTTGCTCTTCTACAAAATACGACACGAAAATTGACGCCTTAAAAAATAATATTATCCTTAACGATAGTGCAATTGTTGTTTCTTATGCTAATACGATAACTGCTAAAGAATTAAAAACACATTTATACACCTTTGCTTCTAAAGATTTTGAAGGGCGTAAAGTAGGAGAAGCAGGACAGAAAAAAGCAGCTCATTTCCTTAAAGATTATTATATAGAACAGAACATAAAGCCTGCCGTAAATGACACCACATACTTTCAACACATTCCTAAATCCTATTTTCCTGAAGGCATAAATGCTTCTGAAAATGTGATTGCTTACCTTGAAGGTTCTGAAAAACCAGAAGAATTCATTGTAATATCTGCTCATTTAGATCATATAGGCGTAAAAAAGGATCAAATTTATTATGGCGCAGACGATAATGCCTCTGGCACAGTTGCGATTATGGAAATCGCTCAAGCTTTTAAAGCGGCGCAAAGAAAAGGGCAACATCCTAAAAGAAGCCTTCTGTTTTTACACTTTACTGCTGAAGAAATTGGCCTGCAAGGCTCGCAATACTATGTAGAAAATCCTGTTTTTAAATTAGAAAACACCATCGCAAATTTAAATATCGACATGATTGGCCGTGTTGATAAACACCATGAAAGTAATCCCAATTATATTTATATAATAGGTGCCGATAGAATAAGTAAAGAGCTATACTATGTTTCTGAAAACGTGAATAATAAGTTCTATAATTTAGATTTTGATTACAAATACAATGAAGAAGACGATCCTAATCGTTACTACTATAGATCAGATCATTATAATTTTGCTAAAAATAATATTCCAGCCATTTTTTACTTTAATGGGGTTCACGACGATTATCATGCGCCTTCCGATACTGCTGATAAAATTAATTTTGAACTTTTAGAAAAGCGAACGCGTCTTATTTTTTCAACAGCCTGGTATCTAGCAAATCAAGATCATAAATTAGTGAAAAACAAAGATATTTAACGCTTTTAGACACCTAAAAAAAATAAAAAAATGACGCGCTTCCAGTATAATTCTTGTATTTTTACTGCTTAAATATTTAATAATCATTCTTTTTATGAAAAAAATGCTTTCCTTTTTTGTAATTGCATCATTACTTTGTTCTTGTAATGTTACAAAAACAACCTCTAGCAATACAAAAAAACCAGCTTCTAGAAATTTTGCAAACCCTAGTATTTATGCGAATACCATTACTGCTGATGATTTAAAAACAGCGCTTTATAAATACGCATCAGATGAATTTCAAGGGAGAGAAACCGGAGCCGAAGGACAAAAAATGGCGGTTAATTTCTTAAAAGAACATTACGAAAAATATGGAATTCCTGCTGCAAAGGCTAATGGTAATTATTTTCAGGATGTGCCCTTACAAATACTATCAACTCCAGATGTGAATCTAACTATCGCTGGTAAAGAATATAAGTACTTAGAAGACATGGTTTCTCTAAATGCAGGGGGAAATCAAAAATTCTCTGTAAATGAAATTATGTATGCAGGTTATGGGATAGACGATGCAAGATATTCAGATTATCTTAATATCGACGTAAAAGGTAAAGTGGTACTTATTAAAGCTGGCGAGCCTAAAAATGCTGACGGTACGTATGTGATTTCTGGATCCTCGCAAACTTCAAAATGGTCTAACTTCAGACAACAATTTTCAGAGAAAAGAGATTTAGCAAAAGCTAAAGGAGCTAAAGCTTTATTATTTTACTATCCACAGGTTTACCAAAGAGTTGTGAAAAGGTATGGTGGTTCTAATGGACGCATGCAAATTGCTGGTGGCGGTGAGGACATGTACTATTTTATGGTAAATGATAGTTTAGCTAAAAATGTTGTTAGCGATATAGACCAAAATGACTTACCAGAATCCATTAAAGTTAATATGACCTTGTCTTATAAAATGAATGCTAAAAAAGTATCTACCGAAAATGTGGCGGCATTTATTGAAGGATCAGAAAAACCAGATGAGGTTATTGTCATCTCTGCGCATTTAGATCATGAAGGTGTAAAAAACGGAAAAGTATATAATGGTGCAGACGATGATGGTTCTGGAACGGTAGCGGTTCTTGAAATAGCTGAAGCTTTTGCAAAAGCTAAAAAAGACGGTAATGGTCCAAAGCGTTCTATTTTATTCTTAAATGTAACTGGAGAAGAAAAAGGGCTTTTAGGTTCTAGATACTATTCAGATTACGCGCCTATTTTTCCATTAGAAAATACAGTTGCCGATTTAAACATTGATATGATTGGGCGCACAGACCCTAAACGTAAAGGCACGAACAGAAACTATATTTATCTTATTGGAAGCGATAAGTTAAGTACAGAACTTCATGAAATCTCCGAGGCAGTAAACAAAAAATATACGAATATAGAATTAGATTATACGTTTAATGATAAAAATGACCCTAACCGTTTTTACTACCGTTCAGACCACTATAACTTTGCGAAAAATAATATTCCTGTTATTTTTTATTTTAACGGCACGCATGCAGATTACCATCAACCAAGTGATACCCCAGATAAAATTGAGTACGACTTGCTTCAAAACCGTGCACGATTAGTATTTTATACCGCATGGGAATTAGCCAATCGCGAAAAGCGTATTGTCGTTGATAAAGCTGGGCAGTAAATCTTAAACATTTTAGAGGCTTATTTCGAGATTTTGACCTAAAATTTGAAGTAAGGCTGTTGCAGAACCAAGGTTAGATTGAGCGCTGCGAGTATACGGAAATCTCGTATCGAATAAAAAATATAGTCAATTTTCCATAAGCTTAACTTTTTCTTTTTAATGAAAAAAAGAAAAGACGACTATTAAACATCTTTTGTAAACAAAACAAACCTCGCCTTGCTGATGCCTATCAGCATCTCACAAAATGCAAAACGAGTAGAAATCCTGAAATATCCCAAAGCTTCATGACAGGGTGACGCTTAAAAGCACGTCGTTTTTTTCTCCAAAAAATTTAAATCACTTCATTAAAAAAAAAGACAACTGTTTTTTATCACTCTATGAGATTATGGTCGAAATACTACCTTTGGGTGTTTTACGTCAAATTCCTACGCTAGATAAAATTTTTATCACAAGCCTAAGATTGACGTAAGTTTTCTCATGCCGAACTCACGTTATAAATACAACTACTTAGACTCTTACCTGCCTCTATTCTGGGAGTATTACTATCTAATACTTATAAAAAAATGCATTTAATCGATTATTATTGCGTTTTAAAGAGTAATTTATTAGATTTGTGAAAACTTATAAAGACTTAACCTACCATGAAAAAAATTATTTTATTAATTTTTGTTGCCCTCATTTCAAATATTTCCACATCCCAAGACCAAAACATTTACAAACAAGTCCTAATTCCTAATACTTCAAAAGATAATTTGATGAAGATAGCAAGTCTGGGTATTGACTTAAAATGTGGAGCAATATTTAACCAAGAAGGTGTCACTTTAGAACTTTCAGGAAGTGAATTAGAAAGCATTAACAATGCTGGTATCGATTTTATTGTAAAAATAAACGACATGAGTAGGTTTTACAGGGAACGTGCCATCAAAGACATGCCTTATGCGTTATCGTTATTAAAAAAAGAGAAATCTAAAAGTAAATTAAAAAAAATGCAGGCACTTTCTTTAAGGAATCTTCAAATATCCTCTGTGGCAAGTAGCGTTTTAGATAATTATTTACAAGACAATAATAACCCTGCTGAAATAGATTGGGGAGTACCAACAAATTTTCAATTAGGAAGTATGGGTGGATGCTTAACGATCAATGAAGTTTTAACAGAGTTAGATGAAATGAATACGTTGTTTCCAACTCTTATTTCTCCTAAACAAGACGCTTCTCCTAGTAATGAGACAACTTATGGTAATGCCTTTACAAACGGGGGACAATATGATACATGGACAGGACAAACCGTTTATTACTCAAGAATAACAGGAGACCAAACAGCGCCAGAAGGATCAAAACCTCAAATATTATTTACCTCTATGATTCATTCTAGAGAAGCTGGTAGTTTAATGCAAAATATATATTTTATGTGGTATTTATTAGAAAATTATTCTATAGATCCTGCAATAAAAAATCTAATCGATAATAATGAATTATACTTCATTCCGGTAGTAAACCCAGACGGTTTGCGTTGGAATGAGGAAAGAGCTCCTGCTGGCGGTGGTGGGCAACGCAAAAACTTAAGACCTAATACTGGTAATAATAACTCAGAACTAAGAGGAGTTGATGTTAACAGAAACTTTGATTATTTATGGGGTGCTGCTGGTGATCCTTCAGGGTCTTCAAATACTACGACTAGCGATACCTATAGAGGGCCAAGTGCTTTTTCTGAGCCAGAATCAAGAATTCTTAGAGATTTTACATTGGCTAGAAACTTTAAAACAGTATTAATGCATCATGGTTTTGCTAATTCTATTCCGCACCCCTATGGAGGTATTCCTACAAAAGTGTCTAATAGAGAAGACGAAATGCACAAATGGCATGAAGACATGACAAAATATAACCGTTATGTTTCTGGTGCTACCATTTTTACGCCTGCTAATGGTATTGCTGACGACTGGATGCTTGGTGGTACTGTAGATGCTAATGGATCTATTGGTTCTGGGCAAAATATATTAGCATCCACACCAGAACATGGACATGGTAGCGAAGGAAGTGCAGGCACTTTTGGAGGGTTTTGGCCACTTCCATCTAACATAACTAATATCGCAAAACGAGCAGTTCGAGTTAATTTAATGAATATTTATTACGGTGGTAAATATGCAAAACTTCACGATCAAACGCAAAGTGATATTAGTACACTTACAGCAAGCTTACAATTTGGCATAGAAAGATTAGGACAAACTAATAGTAATTTTACTTTAACAGTAACTCCTGTTTCTGCTAATATTACAAATATCACTTCTCCTCCTACCCAAACGGGAATGAGTATATTAGAACAAAGAAATGTAACCGCGGCTTTAAATTTAGATGCTGGAATACAACCTAATGATAAAATAGAATATAATGTTAAACTTAGTAATGATGATGGAGTTGTTTTTTACGAAGCTAACTATGAAAAATATTATCAACCTACTGTGTTACTAAATGATAATCCAGATTCTGGCTCTTTAGCTAATTGGTCAGTTACTGGATCGTGGGTTACTTCTACTAATACGCCTTGGTCGGGTACTAGAGTAATAAAAGATGGAGATGCTGTTCCTTATGCAAATAATACTACTAAAACATTAACAACGGCATCTGCTTATGATTTCTCAAGTTCTAATGAAGTACTCGTTCAATTCTACACCAAATGGGATTTAGAACGTAATTTTGATTTTGTTGAATTATTAGCTTCTACAGATGGTATAACATGGATTCCGGTAGATGGTAATTACAATAAACCTGAAGCGACTACTACTTCTAATGATTCTCACGGAGGTAAATTCGGTAGCTATAATTTTCAATCGAGTAATAGCTCTGGAAAAGTTTATGACGGTGACCAAATGGATAAATATGTAATGGAAGAAATTGTTATTAACTCGACAAACAATAATTTCCTTGTTAATCAATCCTCTGTTCAATTTCGCTTTAGAATGAGATCTGATGGAAATAACAGACCAGAAAACTATTCGACGACTTACACTGGTTTTTTTATAGATGATTTTAAAATTATTAGTATACAAATCCCATGCGACCCTACCAATGAACCTAATGGTTTAACTGTAGATTTTACAACGACAACAACTGCTAATGTTAGTTGGAATGAAGTTCCTTCTGCTACTTATGATATTAGATATAGAGCAATAGGAGAAACAGCTTGGATTACAGTAACCGATATTGCAAACACAAATTATACAATTGTAGGCTTATCTGAAGCTACAAATTATGAAGTACAAGTAGCGACAAGATGTGGTACAGCGACTTCTGCTTTTAGTGCATCAGTAAACTTTACCACAACGACAACTGTTGCTTGCTCTGGTGCATCAATTTCTAGCTTCCCTTATTCTGAAAATTTCGAAGGTAATAATATAGGCTTATGGACTCAAGGCATTAACGGTAGTGAAGATGATATTGACTGGAACGTTAATTCTGGGACAACAACTTCTACCAATACTGGCCCTAATGGTGCATCAAACGGAACTTATTATATTTATACCGAAGCTTCTACAAATCAAAATGGTAGCCCAAATAAAGATGCTTATTTAATAAGCCCTTGTATTGACTTAACTGCGCAGAAAGATTCAGAATTAACATTCGATTATCATATGTATGGCGGAGATATGGATACTCCGGGTAGTGAAGCGTTTCTTCAATTAGAAGTAAGTTTAGATAATGGAGCTACTTATACAACCATACCATCAATTTTCACAAGTGTTGATAATCCATTGATTGGTCAACAACAAAATGGAAATGCAGATGCATGGAAAACACAAACTGTGGATCTATCTGCATACGACAGGCAGATTATAAAATTAAGAATTTACGGCAAAACTGGTTCAAATTTTAATAGTGACATTGCTTTAGATAATATCAATTTAACTTCAAGCCCATTATCTGCTCCTCCAGTGGCAATATGCCAAAATATTACGGCGCAATTAGATGCGACTGGGTCTGTTACAATAGCAGCAAGTCAAATTGATAATGGTTCAACTGACGACATTGGTATTACAGATTATATAATAGATTTCAATACATTCAATTGTACAGCTATTGGTATTCCACAAACTGTTAAACTCACTGTTGTAGATGCCGATTTTCAGACAGATTCTTGTACAGCAACCGTAACTATTAATGATTCCACGGCACCTGTGCCTGATGTGATGACATTAGCGACGCTTAGCGAGCAGTGCGAAATTACTACGCTTACTGCCCCTACAGCAACCGATAATTGTATCGGTAGCGTTACAGGAACCACTACGACGACAACACCTATTACCGCTTCAACGACCATTACTTGGACTTATGATGACGGCAATGGTAATACCATTACGCAAGACCAAACCGTAACTATTAATGATTCCACAGCACCTGTACCAGATGTGATGACATTAGCGACGCTTAGCGAGCAGTGTGAAATTACTTCGCTTACTGCCCCTACAGCAACCGATAATTGTATCGGCAGCGTTATGGGAACCACGACGGCGACAACACCTATTACCGCTTCGACGACCATTACTTGGACTTATGATGATGGTAATGGCAATATCATTACGCAAGATCAAACGGTAACTATTAATGACTCCACGGCACCTGTGCCTGATGTGATGACATTAGCGACGCTTAGCGAGCAGTGCGAAATTACTACGCTTACTGCCCCTACAGCAACCGATAATT
>CALDCO010000156.1 GCA_937937185.1 uncultured Flavobacteriaceae bacterium | reverse complement strand
AATCATTGATGCGTTGGTAAGCACCAAATGCATCGCCTTTTTTAATAATAGTATAACTTTCATTCGATTCCAGAGCTTGTAAATACTTTTCATTTTCACTCAAATAGGCAAATAAAATTCTAAATATATTCACAGTCGATTTCAATTTATCATCATAAGCAGGAATGTGATTTTTTGGCCATTTTATAGCTAAAGCTGCTGTAAAAGTAGATAAGACTTGAGTATCACTTATATTTTTGCTTTCATTTTGACCTAAATGAGTAAGCCCCACAGAGCCTCCATGATCTGCAGCAATAATGATGATGGCTTCATTATCTTTTTTGGTGATAATAGAAATAATTTTTTTTAACCAGTTGTTTGCACGTCCTAAAGCAGCATGATATTTTATTCTTTCTTCTTCCTTTCCTTGCGATCTTTTCAAAGTATTAGGAATATGACCTGGTGTAATTTGTTCAATGAAAAAAAAATTAGAACTCAATCCATTATCAGATATCACATCGCCTATTTCCTCAGTAATTTCCTTACTCAGGTTAAAACCATTGCTTATATAAGGGATTTCATCAAAACTAATATTACAATAGTCGTATTCAATTCTTGGTCGATTTAAGATTAAGTAAGGAAACTGCAACATTAAAAAAGTTTTATAATTATTCTTCTTGAATATCGAAATTACTGGATTTTCCCCTGCAATTATTTCTCTAGATTTAGCCAATTCATTTGAATATTTTTTTGGATTATTATAATAATGATGCTTCATGCTAAACAATGAAGCATTGGAACTTAGCGTTGAATAATAATTACTTCTGAAATTTTGGTATAATTTAAACCCGCTATTAGTTAAAAATGTTTCAAATTCGGTATTATCAAAATTATAATTCTCTTTTTTTAATTCTGAAAAATTAGCGTAACCGTCTGGTTGTATTAAGTATATATTTGGCTTTTTTTTAAATTTAACACTTTCAATATCGTCTTCAAGCTTCATCCATGCATCAGAATAAAAAATACTATCAAATAAATGAGGCATAAAATCAATAAACAGTATTAAAGCTAAGAGAAACTGAAAAACGACTATTTTCTTGTAATACTTCTTAAACAAAAAGCTAATAATAACAGCTAAAAAACATATTAGTAGTGCTCTTTTTTTTCCTAAACCAATTGTACTAAATAAAGTTAGCTGCCCAAAAAAAAACACATTTAAACACAACAATGCCGTGGTATGAAATTTAGAAATCCTTTTTAGCCATTTAAATACATAATTAGCAAGCAACATAACTATGATTGGAAGACCAATAAAAAGGATAATAAAGTAAGTTAGTTGATTTATTGAATTAACCTGCCAAAAATTTCTATTGTAATAATGTAGCATGGGAGGCAAACCAGAAGCTATTGCAAGTAATAAAGGGTACTTTTTATTATTATCTATAAAATTATAGAATTGTTTTTTTAACTGATTAAACATTTTTCTTTTTTAATAAAAACAACACACGTTTCGAATCTTCTATTTCGATTTGTTCTACGATATCAAAATAATTAGCATAGATTTCGATAAAATTACTAAGATTATAAAAATCGAAATGCGCTTTAAATTCGCCTTTCGTATTTAATAAACGCTCTACCCAAGAATCTTCTCTTTTGGGAAACTCAATAATTAAATAGTTCGAAAAAGAAGCAAAAAAAGAAGCCGACATCTCAAAAGTAATATTACCAGATAGGGTCATGTGATGAATTACAGCAAGTGCCAAAGAGACCTCGGGTGCAAAATCTTTAATACGCTTTAAGAAAGAAAACCGCTCTTTATTATTAAAACCAATAGCACCAGATGGATTAAGAACATCTAAAACAAAAGGCAGCATAAATAATTCTTTATTTTGTTTTACTTGTGTATAATTATGATCTATCGCATTATTATCGATATCACAAACTAAAGCCATTTCTAGATTTGTGGTTATTTTACGCACAAAAGTACCATCATTTCCTCCTATATCTATTAGCGATTTTGTGTTAAGATTAGAAATCCACTGGTTAATTATTTTTGATTTTTTTTGAAAAGCATCGTTAGAATAATTTGTTTTATCATAATATTTCCCCCATTCGGAATATTCTTTTATTTGAAGTTTTTTTATAAAGCCGTACAGACTTTCTATAATATTTAGTTGTCCTTTTTTAGATAGTGAACTTGACTTAGTTTCGCCTTTATAATCTTCGTTATGCTTGTCTTCAAACTTTGCTAATAGATGAACATTAGAATATATAAACGGATTTAATTTTGTTTTAAATGGTAACATTGAAGCCAACATCTTAACAGGAATACCATCTATATAATTACTCATTAACTTTAACGATTGCGCGCCATGATAATGCGCCAATAATAAAGGGCCTAAAAAATGAGTAATAAATTGTTTGTAAGCACGCCAAGGCGTATTTTCAATATAAAAATCGAAAGATAGGGTGTCTATAAAAACAGCCTTTCCCTTGTGAAAAGTAACATTAAATGCAGTCGCGTCTTTTAAAATAAAATGGTTTTCAAGTGCATATTTCTGAAGTTTTAAGGTTAGTAAAGCCGCTTCTTTATACTGATTAAAACTCCATTCATAAGGATAAGTAACAAATGGTATTTGCTCTGGCTGAATAATTATCTCGAGCTCGTTAGCCACTAATTCCTCATGAGCGATCAACAAACCGTTTTTAAATAGTTTATTAAAAAACCCTGAAGATTTTAAGGCTTTATATTGCTTAAAATAAATAGGGTTTATAACGCGTTTTACTAACTTATCTTCTATAAAAATAGTTCCAGAAGGATCTCTAAAAGAAGACGTGTGCACTTTCTTAGTCGTCACTATTCGTTTTATTTTCTATTTCAGAATCATCGATGCTAATATCATCAAATAAATCTTGATCATTATCTTTAATTAGGCCTAAAAATGACTTGATTTTAAACATTAAATTCTTAGAAAAAAGTACAACAGCGGCTACTGCAGCTACTAATGCCTGTATAAGCATGGCGCCTAAACCTGGATCGAAATAAAGAAAATACATGATTTATTTTTTTGTAAAGATAAACAATCCTGTGCTAAATAAAATTTAGAGTAAGCAGGAATCTATTATTTTATATGCGCTCTAAATTTTTATTTAATTTTTAATGACAAGTACAAGCACTATATTTTATGTTGAAATGCAGCTTTAACCTTTTTTTTAAGTCTTTAGCGAGACTCACCCTGCCCATGAAAAATCATTAATTAAACTCAAAATAACTATTCCTCGCTTAAATTTAAAAAGTCAAAATCATTTCATTTAAAAAAATAAGTCAATCAACTATTAAATAAACCATTTTAGCTTTTTTAATTTTTTATTCGCCTAATAACATTTATTATGCGTGCATATCTTAACCAATCATTAATCGCCAAAATGAAAACAAAGATTACACCATTGCTTAAAACCAATAAAACCGGTTTATTATTTGCTGTAGCCATTTTAGTATGTACTATCTCTTATACGCAGCAGGTTATTAACGCCACATTAGTTCACGATGGTAAAACAAGAGAATACCGACTATATGTTCCTGAGAGTTATAGCCCTAATAAAGCGGCACCTTTAATTCTAAATTATCATGGATATACTAATACCATAGACATACAATATAATAATAGTGATTTTAGGCAGCTTGCAGAAGATAATCAATTTCTTTTTGTAACCCCTCAAGGTCTGGGAAATAATGCTGGATGGGCCATAGATAATGTTTTTTTTGGTGGTAATGAAGACGATCTTGGATTCTCAAACGCGTTAATTAATAAAATTCAAGAGGATTTCAATATTAACGAAAAACGCATTTATGCTACTGGTTTTTCTAATGGCGGGTATTTTAGTTATAAATTGGCTTGTGAATTAAGCTCTAGAATTGCAGCAATCGCATCAGTAGCAGGGAGTATGACCTCAAGATGGATAGATAGAAACGAGTGCCAACCAGAACACCCTACACCTGTATTGCAAATAACTGGTACTCGAGATACTACTATTCCCATTTCTGGCGGTGTATTAGGTAAATCTATTAATGAAGTTATGACCTACTGGTCGGGCTATAATAACGCAGATAGCACTCCTGATATCATTGACCTTGGAAGTGGCTCTACACACTCAATATACGATAATGGTGATAACGATGTAAATGTAGAGTTTATAAAAGTGGGTGGTAAAGGCCATAGTTGGA
>CALDCO010000155.1 GCA_937937185.1 uncultured Flavobacteriaceae bacterium | reverse complement strand
TATGTGCACTTTAATTCACCAGAGATTTTTTTAATTCGGTGTTTTTCATGGCATATAATCAATAATCTTAAAAAGGTAATTATAAGTTTACTTCATTTGTCCAGAAATAGTGTAAATCAGGATCTTTTTTCCAATCTAAGTATTCATATAAATGCTGCGCAGGGTTAGTGGTTTCGGTTTGTAAACCAATGCCTTTGTAATGTAATGCTTTGCAGAGCTGCTTGGCTTGGTTTAATAAAGCCACACCTATACCTTGTTTTCTATAGTTTTGTTCTACAAACAAATCGTTTAAAATAAATAGGGGTTGCATTGAAACACTAGAAAAACTGTGAAATAAATGAGTAAAACCTACTGCCTTTTCATGGGCGTAAGCCAAAAAAATTATAGTGTCTTTTTTGGTTAATCGCTCTTTTAAAAATTGTTCTGCGCCTTTAATATCGCTAACTTGTTTGTAAAACATGCGATAACCATTAAATAAGGGTACTAAATCTTGTAAATGTTGTATTTCTGCTTTAATTATTTTCATTGTCTAAATAATAGAGAAATTAGGGGATAGATTTTTTAATACCTGATTGATTTTTAGTCGACTTTGCTTCAAATCTGCGAACAATTATTGGCGTTAAAATAGCAACTACAGTTAGTAAGTTTGTAATTAAAGTGCGCTCTATAAAAGTTGAAGTGACAATAAATAAACCACAGAGCATAAAAATGATTTGATGCCCTCTCTTTTTAGAAGAAACAGCATTAATACCATATAAGGCGCCTAAAAGACACAATACGGCTTTAAAAATTAGGCTCTTTACTGATGGCTCATAATCGATAAACCACAAAGAGATTAGAGCGAGTATTGCCATTAAAAAGCCTATTGTAATTATTGGAATGAATACTTTTTTCATTTAGTCCTCATCAATTAAAATTTCTAAAATAGTAATGGCAGCATCACTAATTCGAGTACCTGGGCCAAACACCGCGACAGCTCCCGCATCGAATAAATATTGGTAATCTTGTTTAGGAATAACACCCCCAACAATAACCATAATATCTTCACGCCCATAATTTTTTAATTCCTGTATAACTTGCGGGACTAATGTTTTATGCCCTGCCGCAAGCGAAGAAACTCCTAAAATATGCACATCGTTTTCTACGGCTTGTTTTGCTGCTTCTTCTGGGGTTTGAAATAAAGGCCCGATATCAACATCAAAACCAACATCGGCATAACCAGTGGCAACCACCTTAGCACCACGATCATGGCCATCTTGGCCCATTTTAGCAATCATTATACGAGGTCTGCGTCCCTCTTGTTCTGCAAAAACATCGGCTAATTCTTGGGCTTTTTTAAAGGAACTATCGTCTTTTATTTCTTTACTATACACGCCAGAAAATGATTTTATTTGTGCTTTATAACGTCCAAACTCGGCCTCTAAGGCATCACTAATTTCACCTAAAGTCGCACGTTCACGTGCGGCTTCTACCGCTAAAGCTAACAAATTATTTTTACCAGACTTAGCGGCTTTGGTTAAATTATTTAATGCGAGATTAACTTTTTGGGCATTTCTTTCCGCTTTAATTTTATTTAATTGTTCTATTTGTTGCTTTCTAACGGTTTCATTATCGACTTCTAGTATATGTAAAGGATCTTCTTCTTTTAATACATATTTATTAACTCCAACAATGATATCTTGTCCAGAATCGATTCGTGCTTGTTTGCGAGCCGCCGCTTCCTCAATTCTTAATTTAGGGATTCCTGCCTCAATAGCTTTAGTCATACCCCCTAATTCTTCAACTTCTTCAATCAACATCCAGGCTTTTTTAGCAATATCGTGGGTAAGTTTTTCAACATAATAACTTCCAGCCCAAGGGTCTACCGTTTTAGTAATGTGTGTTTCTTCTTGTAAATAGATTTGTGTATTTCTTGCAATTCTTGCCGAAAAATCTGTTGGCAAAGCAATGGCTTCATCTAAAGCATTGGTATGTAAACTTTGAGTCCCTCCAAATGCAGCAGCTGCCGCTTCTATGGTGGTACGCGCAACATTATTAAATGGGTCTTGTTCGGTTAAGCTCCATCCGCTAGTTTGACAATGTGTTCTTAGCGCTAAAGATTTTGCATTTTTAGGATTAAATTGTTTTACAAGTTTTGCCCAAAGCATTCTAGCTGCTCTCATTTTGGCAATTTCCATAAAATGGTTCATGCCTATTGCCCAAAAGAAAGATAAACGAGGTGCAAAAGTATCTATATCCATACCAGCAGCAAGCCCTTTTCGAATGTACTCTAAACCATCGGCTAGGGTATAAGCAAGTTCAATATCGCAAGTAGCTCCCGCTTCTTGCATGTGATATCCCGAAATACTAATGCTGTTAAATTTAGGCATGTTATTACTTGTGTATTTAAAGATATCTGAAATGATTTTCATAGAAGGTGTTGGCGGATAAATATAGGTATTGCGGACCATAAATTCTTTTAGAATATCATTTTGAATGGTTCCAGCAAGTAATTCGGGTTTTACACCTTGTTCTTCGGCTGCCACAATGTAAAAAGCCATAATGGGCAATACAGCACCATTCATGGTCATAGATACCGACATTTTATCTAAAGGAATTTGATCGAAAAGCACTTTCATGTCTTCTACAGAATCTATGGCAACTCCAGCTTTTCCAACATCGCCTACTACCCGTTCGTGGTCACTATCATAACCACGGTGAGTGGCTAAATCGAAGGCTACAGATAAGCCTTTTTGCCCTGCGGCTAAGTTACGACGGTAAAACGCATTACTTTCTTCAGCGGTACTAAATCCAGCATATTGGCGAATGGTCCAAGGTCTGCGCACATACATTGTACTGTAAGGACCACGAAGATTTGGTGCAATACCAGCAACAAAGTTGAGGTGTTCTAAATCTTTTATATCTGCTTTATCATAGCTGGATTTTACCACAATATCCTCGGCCGTAACACTTGTTATTACATCTTGCTTATCTATTTTAGATTCAGATTTTAAGGTAATATGTTGAAACTCTTTTCTCATTAATTAGTGGTTATGCCCAGCATGCGGATCTTTTACAGATTCAGCAGAAGGTGTCGTTCTATTTGTACCACTAGAGGGTGGGTTTGTTGGCGTTTTATTAAAATCTACTTTAGAAGGAGTTTTAGCTGTTATTTTGGTTAAATCGATATTGTGCATGCCTTTATAATAGAATTCTAAAGCGGCGTATGTTGATAAGTATTTATCGACTAACATGTTTCTTGATATCGAAGTTAGTGGCGGAATTATAATATCTTCTCTTAAACTGTTGGTGCTTAGTAGGGCATTAAAAGTGGTTTTAAACCCTACATCTTTTATGTTTTTAGAAATACAGTCTATAATTGCGCTCTTTTTGTTCAAGGTATTGCCATTATAAAGGGTGCCATCTTTTTTTAAGGCTTCAAATATCTTAATAGTTTGCGGCGATATCATTTCAGAATAAAGAATTCTCTTGTTTCTAACTGAAGCCATAAAAGCAGAATATGCTCTTCTTAAATCGGGTTTATCTGGGGAGTATTGTGCAGTAATATCGGCTTCGAAACTGTAGACCGCTTCTTTAAGAAGTGATTTATTAGGGAGTTCACAGGCCAATAGGTCTGGTTCATCTTTATATATATAATCGAGATTAGATTGCGATCCTTTTTTACAACTAGCTAATACAAAAAGTGAGACGAATACGATAAGTTTTAGGGTTGTTTTCATTTTTATTTAATATTTAAGATTATTGATTATTATGATGTTTAAAAAACTAAAGTTCTGTTTTTAGTCGATTTTGTTCAAATACTTCTGCTAAGCGCTTTTCAATAATGGGTTCGATAAGTGTTTTTCTTGGTTTCATTTTCATAAACGGGTAGAGTTCCAATTCATTTTTCATACGATCCTCCTTGTTGGGATGTTTATTTGTACCCAATAAAATAAGTTTTTCAGTGTTAAAGAGTTCTTGCTCTTTGTTAGCACGTTCTTTTATTTTTTTCTGAATGGTGTTGTTTTTCAATTGCTTTAAAAATCCGCCGTTTTTTTCAATGTCCTTAAATAAATCTAGCGCACGCTCTGCCAACTGTTTCGTTAACGATTCAATATAATAGCTTCCATCTGAAGCATTAGAAACCATATTAAAATAGCTTTCATGTTTTAAAACTAATAATTGATTTCTAGAAATGCGATCTCCAAATTCGTTGTTTTTATGATAAATGGCATCGTAAGGCAAATTACAAATAATATTTGCACCTCCTAGTACGGCACTCATGCATTCTGTTGTTGTGCGAAGCATGTTTGTATTATAATCGTACAAGGTTTTATTGCGTTTGGTTGGCTTAGCAATAATTTCGCAAGAAGCAGTACAATTATATTCTGCAGCTAAAGTGTTCCAAAGTAGCCTTAACGCTCTTAATTTTGCGATTTCAAAAAAATAATTTGTCCCTACAGCGATGTTAAAAATAACTTTGCTATTTGGCGTTTTGTCACAAAAAATCGAATTAAGAGCCGCCGTATTATTTATATGGTTTAAATATTCATTGGCATGTGCTAGACTATACCCAAGTTGCTGCACAATGGAAGCCCCTGCGTTTTGATATAGTGCGGTATTTACACTAAACTGTTTTGTGGTTTCTAGGCAGGCTTCAAAATGGCGATGATCGTCTTTTAAATCCTTATACCAATTGCCATTTTTCGCAAGATGGCCAATAATATCTGTAGAAAAAGTACTATTAACACCAGATTTTTCATGTAATTGTTTGGTGTAATCGCCAGATAAAAATTGAAGGCTAAAATGCAATTTAATTTGAGAAAGATTAATATTTTCTAGTAACTCATTAATGGAAATAGCATCGCTTGGTATGGTGAAAACAATACTTTCAGCACCGCGTTTTATGGCATCAATTGCTTTAAGATTAGATTTTTTAGCATTGGCAACAAAAATGGTTTGCCCTACTAGCCAGGAATTATTTGAAGTACAAGCGGGTATTGTTAAATCATCATTGGCCTCGTCGCTGTGATAAAAAGGCTTCACATCGATGCCTTCATTCGTTTTCCAAATTAAGCTGTCGTTATAGTCTGCGCCTTTTAAATCTGCTTGAATTTTTTGTTTCCAAGCTTTTGCAGAAACAGGTTCGAATTCATTAAATAAGTGATTACTCATTTTTAGTTTCTTTTATGCTGTCTTGATATTCAATAATAAAAATCTCTTCATTTTCTCTTTTCATAAAGTATTCCTCGCGGGCAAATTTTTCTAAACCTTCATCATTCTTTAATTCTTTTAAAACCCTATTGTCTTTTTTCATTTCTTTTTTATAGTAGTCTTTTTCGGCCTCTAATTTATCCATTTCTTTGTTTAAATCTTTATGAATTAGAAGTGAATTTTTATCAAAAAAGACCATCCATATTGTAAAGACAATAAGAATAATAACAAATATGTTTTTAAAATAATTAAGCATTAATTAAACTTTCATTTATTATTGTTTTAACAATAGTCACAGCTCCCGTGTTGTATTGGTTATTTGGAATAATAAGGTCTGCATGGGCGTTCATTGGTTCTACAAACTTTTGATGCATGGGTTTTAGTGTTTTTTTATAACGCGAGAGCACTTCATTTAGGTCTCGACCCCGTTCAACGATATCTCTTTTTAAGCGTCTAACTAGGCGTTCATCACTATCGGCATGCACCATTATTTTTATATCAAAAAGTTCACGAAGTTTGGGGTTTGTAAATATTAATAGGCCTTCAACAAGCATTACTTTTTCTGGCGGCGTTACCAAAACCGCTTTGGTTCTATTGTGCTTCACAAAAGAATAAACGGGTTGATTTATTGTTTTTCCAGCTTTTAAAGTGTTTAAGTGTTCAATTAATAACTTAAAATCTATAGCTTCAGGATGATCAAAATTAACTTTTTCACGTTCTTCATAAGAAAGATGTGAGGTCTCCTTGTAATAGGCATCTTGTGAAATGCTACCAACCCCTCCATTTGGAAATTCATTTAATAGTTGATTAACAACTGTTGTTTTCCCAGAACAAGTTCCTCCTGAAATTCCTATTATGAGCATAAATTTGCTTTAAGTTAAAAACCAAATTTAAGGATTTGAAGGTTATTTTATAGGCTTAACTTTTGAAACTTCTTCAGGAGTTGTTAGCGTATCATTTTTATTGTCCCAGGTGTTAGAAATATAATTCATAACATCAGCCACTTCTTCATCGCTAAGTCCTAAAGGAGACATAACGCCTTTGTAAGTTTCGCCATTAACAATAATCTCCCCTTTTTGGCCATATTTAATCGCTCTAATACTTGCTTCACGTTTATTTTTTAAGTAATCTGAATTGGCTAAAGGCGGAAAGGTTTTAGGGACGCCTTTACCATTTGGCATATGGCAAGTCATGCAAAAATCCTCATAAACCAAAGCGCCTTTTTCTATCGATTTTGATAATTCAGAACCAGATTTTTTTTCTTGAGAGTTACATGCTGTAAAGCTTAAAAAGCTTATAAATAAAATACTATAAAATTTTATATGTTTCTCTATTGTTTTCATTCGATTAGCCGTTATTAAGCGCATAAGCAATTAGTTATTATTTTGTTTTTAAAAGTTTTACAATCCCTAAGTTTTCAATACCCACATAGATGTAACCATCTGGACCTTGTTCGATAGATCGCACCCTTCCCAAACCATCTAACAAGCGCTCTTCTTTAATTACTTTTCCTTTTTTTAGAGTACAATGATTCAAGTAATTAAATTTAAGTGAGCCTACCAATAAATCGTGTTTCCAATTGCCATATTTTTCGCTGGAAATAAAAGCCATTCCAGATGGGGCAATAGAAGGTGTCCAGTAATGTAAAGGTTGTTCCATGCCCTCTTTTTTAGTTTCATCGGTAATTTTAGTGCCCGAATAATTTATGCCATAAGTAATTACAGGCCAGCCGTAATTTTTAGCTGGATGAATAATATTTATTTCGTCACCACCTCTTGGTCCGTGCTCGTGTTCCCATATTTCACCTGTTACAGGATGTATTTCCATACCCTGCGGATTGCGATGCCCGTAGGAGTAAACAGCTGTTTTTGCGTTGGCCTTATTAACAAAAGGGTTGTCATTGGGAATCGTGCCGTCATCATTTATACGATACACTTTTCCGCCATCTTTGGTAATGTCTTGCGGGTTTACATCTCTATTTCCACGATCGCCAATAGTAAAAAAGAGACAATTATCTTTAAAAACCATTCGCGATCCAAAATGTTGCCCTTTGGTCGTATTAGGAGTGGCTTTATATAATTCTTTAAATTCTACTAGAGTATCCTTTTTAAGCTTTGCTCTACCTATGGCAGTATTTCCACCTTTGCCATTCCCTTTTGGAGAAGCATAAGAAAAATAAATCCATTTGTTTTTAATATAATTAGGGTGGAGTTCAATATCCAAAAGTCCGCCTTGACCGCGATTATAAATTTCTGGTAAACCTGCAATTTCAGTTTTTATGCCTTTGTTAAAATGAATGAGTTTACCTGCTTTCTCATTTATAAGCATAGATCCATCTGGGAGGAAAGTAAAGCCCCACGGGTTCATTAAATCGCTAACAACAACCTCGTGAGTATGTTTAGTATTTACAGGGTTTTTATCTTGGGCACAGGCACTGTAGTAAAGACTTAAAAAAAATGTAATTATTAAAAGTTTTGTATTCATAAATTAATTGTTAATGTAGACTCACAATTTACATATTATTATGGTTTGTTATTATAGAATAAGCAGTATATTTGCAACTCTTAATTTTAGTTTTGCTAAAATATAAAAAGATAATCAATTCGGGGTGTAGCGTAGCCCGGTTATCGCGCCGCGTTTGGGACGCGGAGGTCGCAGGTTCGAATCCTGCCACCCCGACAACACTTTTATAAAAAAAAGCACTATTAATCGCAGGATTATCAGTGCTTTTTTTGTGATGTCTGTATCTTTTCGATAATTTTTATGTCTAGAAAAATTTATAAAATAAATTTAAGTGAAATTTAAGAATGGTAGGCTGTTTCAAATTGAATAATAAAAATACATATTGAAACCCCTAGCAAGAAAGGGAAAACACTCATTTCAATTCGTTTTACTAGATTAGTTTTAGTGCATAACGATATTTCACTGTAAGCACTTAAATTGAAAACTTTAGAGTAAAAAATACGTCGTAACATTTTAAGCACACCTCTCAATTAATCGAGTGGTGGTGATTTTTAGTTGACTCACATAACACGTAGAAAAAAAATCACTTCAACAGGTCGTTTTTCTAAAGCTATAAATCTGGTTAATCAAAAATCAATGATTATTTTAGCAATAAACTAAACGGTAAATGATTTCAAAAGCACAATTTAATAGTGAAATAGAGGGTATTATCTCTAATGCCATTAGAGAAGATGTAGGTGATGGCGATCATAGTTCATTATCTTGCATCCCGGCATCTGCATTGGGAAAAGCAAAATTATTAGTTAAAGACGAGGGGGTAATAGCTGGGATAGAATTCGCTAAGCTTGTCTTTGCCCATGTAGACCCTAATATGAAAGTAGAAGTGTTAATAGAAGAGGGTTCAAGAGTAAAATATGGCGACATTGTATTTTATGTCGAGGGTCCCTCACAATCTATACTAAAAGCAGAACGATTAGTGCTTAATGCCATGCAGCGTATGAGTGCCATTGCTACTAAAACAAGGCAGTTTGTAGATTTGTTAGACGGCACGGGTACAAAAGTATTAGATACCCGAAAAACAACACCTGGAATTCGTGCTCTTGAGAAATGGGCTGTAAAAATTGGCGGTGGAGAAAATCATAGATTTGCTTTGTATGATATGATTATGCTAAAAGATAATCATATCGATTTTGCTGGAGGCATTACTAAAGCTATTAATAAAACAAAAACCTATTTAAAAAACACTAATCGCGATTTAAAAATTATTGTAGAAGCCAGAAATTTAACAGAAATTGAAGAGATTTTACAAAGTGATGGTATTTATAGAATTCTTATCGATAATTTTAATTACGAAGACACTAAAAAAGCAGTGAAACTAATAGGGAACCAATGTTTAACAGAAAGCTCTGGCGGAATTAATGAAAAAACCATTCGAAATTATGCCCTTTGTGGTGTAAACTATATTTCATCGGGTGCTTTAACGCATTCTGTATATAATATGGATTTAAGTTTAAAAGCAGTAAATTGATGAATGATTTTTAGATTTACAATCTATGTAACAAAAAAATAACCACCGCAGGTCGTCAAAATGGTATTGGTAGATTAATGGTTATCGAATTCTAATAATTAAAACATCATCACCTAACAACGTGAGTTCGATCTTAGGCTTTTGATTGAAAATTTATTGGTCTTCGATACAATTTTATATCCAAAATCACTCTGACTGATGTAAATTTTCTTAAATCATAGAAATCACGTTAACAGAAATATAAGAGGATTGATTAACAGCATTTGATTTATATTAATAACAATAAAAATTATAACTCTTAATAATAAATATGTCTCAAGACATAGAAGATAAATTGGCCAAAATCCCTGTTATTAATATAATAGTGAGGCTTTTAAGCAAAATAAAACTTCCAGGATTAAAAGGCCTGTCGTTATACGATTTATTAGAACTTTATGTAATTGGTATCGCAAAAGGGACTTTAGGTTCCCGTGCGAGTGCAATTGCGTATAGTTTTTTTACCGCATTATTTCCTTTTTTACTATTTGTTATTATTCTAATACCCAGAGTGCCCATAGAAGGTTTTGAAAATGATTTTTTAGCTTTTTTAGAATCGGTATTACCTCCCAAAACAACCGATTTCTTTTTTGAAAATATTTTTGAAAATCTAAAAGGAAACAATTCTAAAAATGGCTTGGTTTCTAGCGTGTTTATCGTGGCCATTTTTTTAATGACTAATGGAGTGAATGCCTTATTTTCTGGTTTTGAAAATTCATACCATGAACAATTAACCAGGAATGCTGTACGACAATACTTATACGCTTTGGGGGTGGCCCTAATTTTATCCTTTTTATTAATTATTACAGTAGCAGTGTTAGGCTATTTCCAAATCTATGTCGTTGAAAATTTAATGGACGTATTAGACAAATATGGTTACGATACGCGAAGAGAAACTAACTTTTGGGCAAATATGGCACAATATATGTTCTTTATCGTTATAACGTACTTGGCTACAGCGATGTTATATTATTTTGGTACAAAAGAAGGCCGCCATTCCAGCTTTTTTTCGGTAGGTGCTTTTTTTACAACAATACTTATCATGCTAACGTCGTTCTTATTTGGCTTATACATTGAAAATTTTTCAAAGTATAACGAATTATATGGATCGATAGGAGCCTTGTTAATATTATTATTTTATTTGTGGCTCAATGCAAATATTTTGTTGTTGGGGTTTGAGCTTAACATGTCTTTAATTCAATTAAAAAAAAGAACCACCTAGTATGAAGAAATTAATATTTATTTTAAGTATTCTGTTCGTATCGTTTTCAGTAAATGCCCAAGATATTTTCGGGAAATGGATAACGGTAGACGACGAAACGGGAGAAGAAAAATCGGTAGTCGAAATCTTTAAACGCGACGGGAAAGTGTATGGTAAAATCATTGAGATTTTTGATGCCTCTAGACGCGATTTACCATGTGTGAAATGTAAAGGCGATGATTATAACAAGCCCATTTTAGGCTTGGAAATAATAAAAAAAATGGAGAAAGAGGGCGAATATTATAAAAAAGGAACAGTGCTAGACCCACAAGATGGAAAAGTATATAAATTACGATTGTCTTTAGATGAAGACGATTCCAATGTTTTAATGGTTAGAGGGTATATTGGCTTTTTCTATTCTACTCAGTATTGGAAACGGGCTAAATAGTATGGCCGTTTAATGCTGTATTAGTCTTTCGTTATCAAACTTTTAATACGACCTTACTAAACTTTTCTTTTTCTTGGCAGTACCTGTTTATGGTTAAATTAAAAACAGGTATTTGATGGGGGTATAAATACCTGTTTTTTTATAACTTTAATTGTTTAGATGCGCCCTATTTCATTATTTTAAGGATTTGCTCATTTCCATCATTTGTAAGTATATTCACTAAATATAACCCACTATTAAGACTACTAGTATTAATATTTGGCGACAAGGTATTGGGGTGGTTTTCGCTAACTATTTGCCCTAAGTTATTATAAATAGTAAGCTTTTTAATAATTTTATTCTTAGAGTTAATATGAAGTACGTCTTTTACTGGGTTAGGAAAGAAAGAAAATTTAGTTTCCTCTAAATTAGAAGTACTAAGAATATCCACTTCACTGAAGACGATATCATCTACATAAAATTTAGAATAATCATCAGATCTAAAAAAATCCACAGCATCAAAACCATTAATATCTTCGATAGGATTACTATTCCAAATATGAGGAAGGAGTAAGTTAACAGGAGTAATAAGTTCATCATTAAGATATAGTTTGTAAAAGCTGTCATATTCATTATTTCTATCTATATGAACTACAATGGCCATTTTAAACCATTCATCTTGTGGGAAACTAGCTCTTTCGAATTCATAGTCGCCATATATTACTGTTAATTCTCCAGAATTGGCGTTAAAACGATTAAAATAAATATCATTGCTTAAAAACACAGGATCACCGCCTTGAGTAAGACGTTCTGCATTTCCCTGAACGTTAAAATAGCCGGAATGTCCTGTTGGCACAAACATGCTCCATTCAGCTTTCCAAGTACCAGAATTTGCTGTGCCTCCTTGATAATATAAGGCATCTTGACCGTCGTTTTCTATCACTATAGATTTAGTGCCAGAATTAGCTTGGTCTGTGGTCACTATTGCGTTTTGAGCGCCATCGTTTTCACCATTCCATGTCGTCCATGTATTGTTAAAAAGAGGGCCTTCAGGATAAGATTCGATATCGTCTATTTGTGCATTAAGCATTAACGAAGCACTAAAGAGTAAAAAGAGTAAATAATTTTTCATTATTTTTTTTAAGTGTTTGTTATTAATTTTTTTAAAAGTAATTGTAGAACAAACATAG
>CALDCO010000154.1 GCA_937937185.1 uncultured Flavobacteriaceae bacterium | reverse complement strand
AATTCATCTAAAAACAAAACACCATTATGGCATAAAGAAATTTCTCCTGGTTGTGGGTAACTTCCCCCGCCAACCAATGCGACATTAGATATAGTGTGATGTGGGCTTCTAAAAGGCCTTTGCGCCATTAAACCAGAATCTGCTTTTACACGACCAACGACGGAGTGTATTTTAGTGGTTTCTAAGGCCTCTTTTAAAGACATTGGCGGCAAAATACTTGGCAAGCGCTTTGCTAACATGGTTTTTCCTGCGCCTGGAGGACCAACCAATATGATATTATGACCGCCAGCAGCGGCAATTTCCATGCACCGTTTAATGCCTTCTTGCCCTTTAACATCGGCAAAATCAAAATCTGGGTATTCTAAATTCTTATAAAACTCTTCTCGTGTGTTTATTATGGTTTGTTCAAGCGCTTCATTTTTGTCAAAAAAGTGAATAATTTCTTTAATGTTTTCAATGCCATAAACCTTTAAACCATCAACTATGGCAGCCTCTTTTGCATTTTGTTTAGGCAAAATAAACCCTTCATAACCTTCTTCTTTTGCTTTTATTGCGATTGGTAAAGCTCCTTTTATGGGTTGCAAGCTACCATCAAGAGAGAGTTCACCCATAATAAGAAAGGTTTCTAAATTTTCAGCTTTAATTTGCTTAGAGGCTGCTAATATGCCTATAGCCAAAGTTAAATCGTAAGCACTTCCCTCCTTTCTTAAATCGGCAGGTGCCATATTTATGGTGATTTTTTTTCCAGGAATTTTATAGCCGTTATTTTGAAGCGCCGCAGCAATGCGATAATTACTTTCTTTAATGGCATTATCTGGGAGTCCAACGAGGTGGTATCCTATTCCTGAATCGACATTTACTTCTACGGTAATTGTAGTGGCTTCAACACCAAATACGGCGCTGCCAAACACTTTTTTAAGCATTTAATTTTTGTTTGTAAAGCTGTCTTATAGGAAAAACGAAGGTACTAAAATATTTGATTTTAAACCGATTTTAGGAATTTAAAAAATGAAATCATCAAGAAACGCATTCAATACCGCTCTAGTCTGCGGCTCACCAAAAGGGTTACTGGAAATAGCAACCCGTTTTAGTTTTATACCATTTAGACTTTAAAATTGTTCTTTCCTACTTACCTTTGAAAAATTAAATATCGCGATGTTATTACTATAATGTTTAAAGTACTAAAAACAAAATACAGAAATTGGAAATTAAAGAATAGGCTAGTCCAAGAACAGGAAATATTCAATACCAAAAATTATGTTTTTAAATCGGTAAATGTTTTAATAATAGATGAACTCATTCCAGAATATGATAAAGATTCGGGATCTAGGCGCTTAACTGAAATAATAAAATTACTCCTTCAAAAAAAAGTTGCTGTTTTCCTACTCGCCGATTTAAAACAATATAAATATAAAAGTGATTATATCGCACGATTTAAAGCATTAGGTGTTAATGTTTACGAGCCCTGTGTTGATAAAAATAACAAGCTCATTACTAAAGAATTATTTATAAAAAAAATAAGTCCTAACATAGATATTGCTTGGCTACATCGCCCGACGATTTTTAAAAAATATAATGAACTAATTAAGACCCATAATCCTAAAATAAAACTCATTTTTGATATGGTCGATTTTCATTATTTGCGCTTAATAAGAGAATGGGAATACAGTAAAGTACCAAAAATTAAAGCAAAGGCAAAACACTATTTAAAAATTGAATTAGATAATTGTAAAAAAGCAGATTATGTTGTTGTTATTTCGAAGGAAGATAAGATCGAACTTAATACACATTACGATAGCTCTTCAAAAATGGTGGTTATTGGTAATATTCATCATTTTATTGCCAAAACAGATACTTTTATCGCGCCTCATAAAAGAGACGAACTCCTCTTTGTTGGCGGTTTTAAGCACCAGCCAAATGAAGACGCTGTTTTGTATTTACATCGTAAAATCATGCCTTTAGTTTGGCAACATTACCCAGATATTAAAGTGAATATCGTTGGCAGTTACCCAACTAAAACCGTGTTGGGTTTACACTCTAATAAATTTAATGTTACTGGTTTTGTTGAAGACGTCTCTAAGTACTACAAAACCGCAAAATTATTTGTAGCGCCTTTACGATATGGCGCTGGAATTAAAGGAAAAATAGGGCAAAGTTTTGAATACAGTTTGCCAGTAGTTACAACAACTGTTGGAGCTGAAGGTTTCGATTTTTCGCCTTACCATGACGCCATGATCGCGAATGATGCAGCGCATTTTTCAAACAAAATAATGGCGCTTTATTCGAATAATAAATTATGGGAAGAGGTGAGTGCAAATTCAGAAAAAATAATTTCCCCATTTTCGCTTCAACAAATTAGTCATGCTATAGATAGTCTCTTAACCATGGCGCTCAATCAAGCTCAAAAATAGTATCGACAAAAGTGTCTACCGTAAATCGATTGTAAATCTCCTCAGGTAATACCTCGTAAGTATTCTTAAAAAAAGAAGGATCCATTTTTGGATTTTTAGGGTCTATGACCAAAATATTATTGGGATTATAGAAAGCATAGTCTTTTACTGAAACATTGGTCGTAATAATTTTTTTTTGGTAGGCTAAAGCTTCAAATATTCTAAAGCTTAAACCAGAGTGTCCATCACGAACCAAGTCTAAAACAATTTGTGACGCTTCAAGGTATTGCTTTAAGGCTTCTATTTTTATTTCTTTATCAGTATGCTCAATATTTTTATACAGTCCAGAAGGTTTTCTGGAGCTTACCGTAAGAAATTTATAGCTAATGGCCAGGGCATCTAATTGTTGCGCAATGGCATTTAGTTGTGTTAATCTTTCATCTGGAGATAAAACAATAAACACCTCATAGCTGTACGCTTTTTTTAGAGGCTGTTTATCAAAATATATAAAATTAGTTATGTGCTTAAATTGGTAGCTGGCTACATCATTTAAATCAAAAGAGTAAATGGTATTAAAAACATTGTTAAGTAAATGATCTATTGGGAAACGAACACAACTATCATAAAGATACGCGATATAATTATTGGTAAATGTTTTAATTTTATGGTGCGTAGTTAGTGAGATTAAATCTGGTCGAATCACTAAAATAGCATCCTGTTTTCCTAAATTAATTAATTCATTTATAATGAATTCTTGACGCTTAATTTTTTTTATATTCTGCTTAAAAAAAGTTTTAGAAATAAAATTTCTAACTCTACCAAAAAAAGATGTGTAAACGTATTTATACTTTTTTATATCAATATGAGTGGCTTCAATACCTTTGTTATGAAGTGCTTTAACAATATAATGGTCGTAATTCCAGTAATCGAAACTAATTAAAGTTATTTTCATCTGTTTCTATTCAATATTTTCGGGGGTCAGATGGTATCATTGCATAATCATATCGATGTTTATCAATCTCATTTTTGTGCTTTATTTTATAAAAAACAAAAAACAGATCTAAAAAGAAAAATGAATCCGTTCAAAGATACTGTTTTTTGTAAAGCAACGCTGTAAGTTAAAGAATTGTATCTTTGCTTTTTTGTTTTAAAAACAGAATTTATTTTATGAGAAAAATCCAAGTTGGTTTTTTAGTATCCTACGATTATAAGCTTTTAAAAAATGCCATTCCTTTAGTTTATAAGTACGCTGACAGCATTTTTTTAGCCATTGATATTGACCGTAAAACATGGAATGGATCGCCAATTGTTATTGAAGACCGTTTTTTTCAATGGATAAAAGATTTTGACACAGATCATAAGATAAAAATTTATGAAGACCATTTTTATGTCCCAGAATTAACCACGATGCAATGTGAAGTTAGGGAGCGTAAACTATTGGCTGAAAAAATGGAAATTGGCAATTGGATTATTCAATTAGATGCCGACGAATATTTTATAAATTTCGAACGCTTTGTAAACTTTCTTAAAAGCAAAAACTCTTATTTAGAAAACCCTGAAAAGCATAAAATTCAAATTCAGCCTTTTCATGTTAGCTTATATAAAAAGACTAAAAACGGGTATTTATATGTCAATAAAGCGACTAAAACCGTTGTAGCAACCAACTATCCAGATTATAGAATAGGACGAAAAACACATGGAAGAGTGATTTACTTTAATGCTTTAATTTTACATGAAAGCATCTCTAGAGACCGCGAAGAGTTAATAACAAAACTCACGAATTGGGGGCATAACAAACAGGTAAATGTCGAAAAATTTATGAAAAAATGGGATTCGGTGAATGAATCTAACTACTCTGAAATGCAAGACTTTTTCTTTTTAGAACCAGAAAAATGGAAGTCGCTTGATTTTATTAAAGGAGCTAATTTTACAACGCTTTTTAAAAATTTTAAGAACGAAAAAGAGCAAGGTTTATACAAGTCTAAAAGCTTTATTTTTAAGAAAAATTTAGGTCAGTTTTTTAACTATTTATTCAAAAAATACATTTGAAATCAACACTTATCATATCAACTTATAACTGGCCTGAGGCTCTAGAATTGGTACTGTTTAGTGTTAAAAACCAAAGCAAATTTCCTTATGAAATTATTATTGCAGACGATGGTTCGACTTCTAAGACAAAACAAATTATAGATGCCTTTAAGAAAGATTTTAAAATCCCGCTATACCATACTTGGCAAGAAGACATGGGGTTTAGAAAATCGCAGATATTAAATAAAGCCATTGCAAAAGCTAATGGCGATTACATTATACAAGTAGATGGCGATTGCATTATGCATACGCATTTTATTAAAGACCACCTTCAATTTGCTCAAAAAAACACCTATTTATATGGTTCTCGAGTAAACATACAAAAGAGGTATTTACCAGCATTATTTAAAAACAAACAAATTCATTTTAATCTTTTTTCTAGAGGCATAAAAAAAAGAACACGAGCATTATACCTTCCGTTTTTAAGCCAGTTTTATAAACAAAATACGACATTCTCATCAAAATTTAGAGGTTGCAATACGTCTTTTTTTAAATCCGATTTTATAGCCGTTAATGGCTATAATGAGGATATTACGGGTTGGGGAAGAGAAGATTCGGAGTTAATGCTACGATTTCACAATAGAAAAGTAATGGCTAGGCGATTGCGTTATAGAGGCATTGTGTTTCATATATACCATAAAGGAGAATCTAGAGACCAAGCAATAATTAATACCCAAATTGAGCAAGACACGATAAGAACTAATAAAAATTGGACCGCAAATGGCGTTAATAAATATTTAAGTGATGAAGAAGGTCATTAATACAGAATACAAAGCCATTGAGTCCACTCTAGATCATTTTATTTTAAATTATGATTCGGAAGGGAGTCCATTTGGGAATCAGCAACGTAATCGTTTGCGTCTTTTTAATGTTGAAAATAAAACGTTAAACATTAAGTCGTTTAAGGTGCCTAATTTTATAAATAAAATCGCCTACAATTTCTTTAGAAAAAGCAAAGCACAGCGTTCTTTTGAATACGCCAATGCATTAAAAAACAAAAGCATAGGAACACCAGAGCCTATTGGTTTTTATGAATCAAAAAAGGGGATATTGTTTGGGAAAAGCTATTACATAAGCGAGCATTTAAATTACGACCTCACGTATCGCGAGCTTACAAAATCGTTCGACTTTCCTAATTACGAAACTATTTTAAGAGCGTTTACTCGTTTTACCTTTAAACTTCATGAAAATCGAATTCATTTTTTAGACCACTCGCCTGGAAATACACTCATTAAAATAAATGGCAATGTGTATGAATTTTTCTTAGTAGATTTAAATCGAATGGTTTTTGAGGATTTGTCTTTTGAAAAGCGAATTAACAATTTTGCAAAATTATCTATCCATAAATACATGGTAGAAATTATGAGTGACGAATATGCAAAATGTATTGGTAGAGATTATGGTGAAGTTTTCCCATTAATGTGGAAAAACACACAAGATTTTCAAGAAAGCTATCATCGCAGACGCCGCTTAAAAGAAGCGATAATATTCTGGAAAAAATAAGCACTAGTTTAAAGTGAGTTCGACATAAAAAAATTTCCCTCAGTCAGAGTGATTTTCGACAGAAAATGGTATCAAAGGCCAATAAATTTTCAATCAAAAGCCTAATTTCTATACCATTTTTCTTCGTTTCACTTTGAAAAATCACTCAATTTGACGGCTTTTCATTCTAAAGTCTTAGGTCAAACTCAGGTTAGTATAGATATAACTTAGCGTAACTCAGCACCTAATTTAGATTCAAAATTAGTTTGGAGTTTACTCATTATTTTGTCAATCTG
>CALDCO010000153.1 GCA_937937185.1 uncultured Flavobacteriaceae bacterium | reverse complement strand
GTTAATCACTCAAACCCAAGGAAGTCCAACCCCAAATCCGGGCGATATTATAGGTTTTAATTTTAATTTAGAAAATCGAGGAAATGACGATACATTAAATTTGAGTTTATCCTCAAATTTGCCAAATCAATTGGTATTTGTACCTCCTGCAAATTTACCGCCAGGGATCACTTTTACTTATAATCAATTACCAGATAACCTATTGGTTTTCGAAGTGGCAGATGGGATTTTAGATGTAGGCAGCCCTCCATTGGGTATCGATATGCAATTTATGATAAAAGACGATTGCTTTTTTTTAGAAGAAAATTGTGATTTAGATTTCGAGATTATGTTTGAAGCTTCATTTAATGGGGCGACTAATCCAGACGATCCTCTAATTTCGATAAGCACTGTCGATCCTAGTACCTGTATAGATACTCCAGTAATTATTAATGTTGTTCAACCTCCAATAAATTGGGCAACAGCACCCCAAGATTTAGACCGAACACTTAGTTGTGAGGATGTCGCAGGATTAGAAGCGGCTCAATTACTAGCGCCAATAACCGATAAGTGTAATCCATTTCAGTTTATAACCTTAAATAGAATCGCTGGGGAATTTGTTCCAGAGCCAGATTGTCCAAATGCAGGAACATATACGAACCGTTGGAATTTCACAGACCAGTGTGGCGTTACCATAGCAGATTATGTACAAACCATAAGGATAGAAGATGTTGTACCGCCAACAGCTACCAATCCAGAATTAGTAAGTGTGCAGTGTTTGGGAGATGTTCCAGCAGAAGACCCAAGTGTGGTTATCGATGAGGCCGATAATTGTTCAGAACCCACAGTGGCTTTTGTATCACAAGTATCCGATGGTCAAACCTGTCCAGAGACCATCACGCGAATTTACAGGGTTACCGATGCATGTGGTAATAGCACAGAGGTGACTCATGTTGTAGAAATTAATGATACCATAGCACCAACGGCGAGTAATCCAGCCAGTATTAATGTGGTTTGTATAGAAGATGTACCATTGCAAGATCCCAACGTAGTTATAGATGAAGCCGATAATTGTTCTCAGCCAACTGTGGCCTTTGTATCTGAAGTGTCAGATGGTGCCACTTGTCCAGAGACTATTACGCGCACTTATAGTGTAACTGATGCATGCGGCAATATTACGAATGTAACACAGGCCATTATAATAAACGATGATATCGCACCAGAATTAGTGTCAACATTAGAGCCATCGATAACTATTAGTTGCGACGATGTCCCTGAACCACCTTTATTAGAGTTCACAGATAATTGTGGCTCAGATGTTACCGTAGATTTTGAAGAAACAACAGAAACAGTAGATCCAATTAATTATACGGTAATAAGAACTTGGACTGCTTCAGATGCTTGCGGTAACCAAAATGTTTATGAGCAACGAATTTTAGTAGAACCATCAAGTGTCTCAGATACTGGAAGTACGAATATATGTATAGATGAGCCATCAATAGATTTAAACAATTTCGTGACCAATACAGATGATTTATCAGGGGAATGGACTGCTTCAGATCCTGTGTTAATAGATGGAAGTATATTTGATCCGTCTAATAAACCAGCTGGTGACTATGTGCTTACTTATACTTATACCAATGCGTTAAATTGTTCCTTTATAACAGAGGTAACAGTTAGTGTTAATGAAGATTGTGTTAAATGTGTGAAGACTTTGGCAGATGATGTAAGTGTTTCAAAACTGGTAACACCTAATAATGATGGTGTAAACGACTTTTTGGAGGTTGCCTATGAAATAAAAAATACCAATGCAAGACTTTGTGCGTTCTCTATAAGCCTAGATATTTATAATAGATGGGGTGTTCGAGTGTATTCAGATTCAAATTATAATAATACCTGGAAAGGCGAATCTCCAAACAGCTCGGTAGGAGCCTCTGGAAATTTACCAACAGGGACCTATTATTACATCGTTAAGTTTAATGACACGGCTGAAGAGATTGATCCCATCCAAGGGTTTATTTTATTAGGAAGTAGTTAGTTTAATTTTTTTAGTTGTAGAGGTCTTTTAAATATTTTAAGCATTACATGTCTACATTCACTTTTTTAATTTAAAACGAGTGCTTTTTAAAAGGTTCTTTTGAAGAGTTTCTTCGCGGATTCGTTTTAGCTTTTTTAAGATGTAAATTTCTTAACGATTTAAGCTTTTAATTACATTTACTGTAAATATACGAGGGCTAATCCTGATATATTGCACATATGTAAATAAAACAGGTTAAATGATGTTGATTTAATAATTTTTAGTGCATTCAACAGTTTTTTTAACGAGATATCGATTAAATCTGGTTTTTTATTTTTTAATTAAAAAAAATATTATATTCGTTATGGTTTCTTTAATCTATCTATCTGCTTATTACGAGGTCTTAATTAGTTATATTAACACTGGTACTTCAGCTTTTATAGTTAAGCACTTAGAACAATATTTTCAAATGATAGACTAAGAAAAAATTATTTAAACGTTTTGTGTTTGCGCACAAATTGTTTTACAAATAATTTAGGTAACGATTAACTTTAGATGTACTATGAACAGAAAAATAATATTCCCATCTTATTTGTTTGTATTTGTTGGAATTTTTGTGAACGCTCAAGTCGCTACACCTTTTACCGAACGTTTTAGTCAATCCTTAGAAGGAGGAATAACGATAATAGCCAATAATATGGTCTCGAGGACAGCTACTGGGGATTACAATGGGGAAGATAATAATGACTTGAATGCAGTTTATGTCGATATCGATAATGATCCTACTACGTTTAATTCAAGCAGTGCAGAGTTTATAAACCCAGAGGTTAGCGAGCCGTGTATTTCAGTTTTAAGGGCCTTTCTATATTGGGCAGCTGCCGATCCGCCAATTGGTATTTTTGGAGACATAGATAACCAACCCGATTGGGATTTTAATGAAGTAAAATTAATGTTGCCAGGAGAAAATGACTACACTACGGTAACTGCAGATGAAGTGATTTATAGAGACAGAGATGATCCAGTAAATATTTTTGCAAATCAACCTTACATATGTGTCAAGGATATTTCTGATAATGTTGCTGTTCTTGGCGAAGATATTTATGGGGATTATCAAGTGGCTAATGTAGAAGCGAGAGAAGGGATAATTGGTGGAACCGGTACAGCAGCGGGCTGGCAAATAGTTTTTATATATGAGAGTCCACAGCTGCCTGCTAAAAATATTACTTTATTTGATGGGTATGCGCACATAGAAAGTTTTTTAGGATTACCTTCAGAAGTCGATGTCGATTTTGATGGTTTTGTTACCGTTCCATTTGGTCCTGTAGGTGGTGATGTTGTTATGGGCGCATTAGAAGGGGATAGGCAATTGTTCGGAGATCGTTTACAGATACGAAATTTAGCAGGTAATTTTGTAGATTTAACTGCGCCTCAGCGTGATCCAACCAATTTCTTTAATAGTAGAATTACAGTTAATGATGGCGATTTTATAGACAGAAACCCTGCAAGCACAAATACCTTAGGTTTTGATGCAGCCGTATTTGAACTAAATAATCCAAATAATACCATTCTTGATAATCAAAGTACAGCAACGACGATAAGAATGACCTCGAATCAAGAAACCTATGGTTTGTATTTATTAGGCTTAGCGGTAGAGGTTTTTAAACCTAATTTAGACCCTATGTTAATCACTCAAACCCAGGGAAGTCCAACCCCAAACCCTGGCGATATTTTAGGTTTTAATTTTAATATAGAAAATCGAGGAAATGATAATACAATAAATTTGAGTTTATCTTCAAATTTACCAAATCAATTGGTATTTGTGCCTCCAGCAAATTTACCTCCAGGTGTCACTTTTACTTATAATGAATTACCAGATAATTTATTGGAGTTTCAAGTGGCAGATGGGATTTTAGATATAGGTAGCCCAGCATTGTCGATCGATATGCAATTTATGGTAAAAGACGACTGCTTTTTTTTAGAAGAAAACTGTGATTTAGATTTCGATCTAATGTTTGAAGCTTCATTTAATGGGGCAACTAATCCAGACGACCCTTTAATTTCAATAAGCACTGTCGATCCTAGTACCTGTATAGATACCCCAGTAATTATTAATGTTGTTCAACCCGAAATAAATTGGGCAACAGCACCCCAAGATTTAGACCGAACACTTAGTTGTGAGGATGTCGCAGGGTTAGAAGAAGCTCAATTACTAGCACCGATAACCGATAAGTGTAATCCATTTCAGTTTATAACCTTAAATAGAATCGCTGGGGAATTTGTTCCAGAGCCAGATTGTCCAAATGCAGGGACGTATACAAACCGTTGGAATTTCACAGACCAGTGTGGCGTTACCATAGCAGATTATGTACAAACCATAAGGATAGAAGATGTTGTACCGCCAACAGCTACCAATCCAGAATTAGTAAGTGTGCAGTG
>CALDCO010000152.1 GCA_937937185.1 uncultured Flavobacteriaceae bacterium | reverse complement strand
TACCCTTGGTGCCTCGGGAATATTAAGTCTTGAAATGGCAATTTTAATGTTACAGCAACAAAAATACATCCACGTACCATATCTTAACACCGAAACACCTAAACGCCTAAAAAATATTATGGTTAATGCCGTAGGCTTTGGTGGGAATGCAGTAAGCCTGTTGCTTTCAAAGTAATTTATTCAATTTCTAATTTGAATTTATCCAATAAAAATGGTTTAAGTTGAGTATATAAATTCAAAATGAGTTATTTTTGATCACATTTTACTACACAAGATTTTATGAGCGAGATGAGACACAACTGGACTAAAGAAGAAATTCTTGAAATTTATAATAAACCTCTAATGGAGTTGCTTTACGAAGCCGCTTCCATTCACCGTTTACATCACGATCCCAATACGGTTCAGGTAAGCACCTTATTATCAATAAAAACTGGTGGTTGTCCTGAAGACTGTGGCTATTGCCCGCAAGCAGCGCGCTATCATACCAATGTAGAAGGAAATGACTTAATGACTGTACAACAAGTAAAGGCTCAAGCTTTACGAGCAAAATCATCGGGGAGTTCTCGTGTTTGCATGGGTGCGGCATGGCGAAATGTAAAAGATGGGGAAGAGTTCGACCAAGTTTTAGAAATGGTTCGTACCATTAATAAACTAGATATGGAAGTGTGTTGCACTTTAGGCATGATTACCGAAAATCAGGCAAAGCGATTAGCAGAAGCAGGTTTATATGCCTATAATCATAATTTAGACTCCTCGGAAGAGTATTATAAGGAAGTTATCTCAACTCGCGGATACGAAGACCGTTTAGAAACCATAGACAATGTTCGAAAAACAAATGTGACGGTATGCTCTGGTGGAATTATAGGAATGGGGGAAAAAATAGACGATCGGGCGGGCATGCTAGTGGCACTTTCCACATTAAATCCGCAACCCGAATCGGTGCCTATAAATGCTCTGGTTGCTGTTGAAGGCACGCCCTTAGAAGATCAAAAACCGGTATCGATATGGGACATGATACGTATGGTAGCAACTACCCGAATCGTTATGCCAGAAACGCAGGTACGATTAAGTGCTGGACGTACTGAGATGAGTCGTGAAGGTCAGGCCATGTGTTTCTTCGCCGGGGCAAACTCTATTTTTGCAGGCGATAAATTACTAACCACTCCAAACCCAGACGTTAATGAAGACTTAAAAATGTTTGAGTTGTTAGGATTAAACCCGCAAAAACCATTTACCAAAAAAACGCAGCCTAAAACTGTTGAAGCTTCCAATTCTCAATACCAAGCCCTTGGAGAAAAACCAAAATGGTCGCGTCCTGAACATAAAATTAAGCGTAATGAGCTTACTAAAGCAAACGCAAAAAATTTAAAGTAACGTTAAGGCTTTTTTTAGATTCCCCTTAGGGCAATCTTGCATCACTAAGATAACTTACTGTATTTAAAAAACTGGCGTCTCTATATTTGACATGATTTTTTAAGGCTTTTAGAGCTACCTTTAAAATTAATGAGACTGCTCTTTATACTTTATAGCTAAAATAAAATAACATTAATATTTATAGAAAAAACTCAGATTTTTGCGTTAAAAAGCCTCTACGTAGCGAAGGCTATACCTGCGTTTTTTGCCTTAAACTCTAAGTTTTTTCTTTATAAATCTTAAACGCCATTTTATATAGGTTCAGCTATATCTTTAAACCCATTTTAAAATCTGATGTATCGTACAGACCAAAAAGAGCGCCTTCTTGTAGGTAAAAAAAACAATATCATCAACTTTTATCGATAAAATACATGATTATTTCGTTTAAAAGCAAAATATTATTATATTGCCGATCAAATACTTAACCTATGTCTATTAATTTATTAAAAAAATACGACCTTTATTTTGCCCTCGCCTGTCTTTGTTTTATCCTAAGTGGTATAATTGGTTATGGGCAAATTAACGCCATTGTTCGTTTATTAATTTTCCCATTACTAATACTCTATTACTTTAAAAACTCTGCGATAAGAGACAAGTATTTATTGTGCTTTATAATCTTATTTGGATTTGCAGAGTTGTGCAGCTTTTTTGTTGCTAATTACGAGACCTTAAATTTAGCAGAAAATAAGGGGATTAGACATTTAATAACAAACACAGGAAATACTAGTTTTTTGCTAGGCTATACTTCTATAATCTTATTTATTGTTTCTAAATTAAGTTTTAAACAGTTATTTATACGTTTTCCTGTTCAAATATTGATTTTGGTAGCGGTGGGGACCTATCTGTTTTTTGAATTAAATTCAATTGTTTTATATAGAGAAGGGTTTACCATACCTACCATGGAATATTATGTAATAAATCTTGTATATAATTTGGCGATTGTAGTGCTTTTGGGGCTTTCTCTCTTAAACTATTTTTATCACGATTCTTCTTTAACCTTAAATTTGCTAATCGCTTGTACTGCTTTAATATTATCAGAATTCATTCAAATCGCTTCAATTTTTATGAAAACCCATGCCTTTCTAGCTAAAGTTTATATTTTCCTTTTAGCGACCTGTTATTTTACTTTCTTTCTTTTCCTTAAAGCTAAGGAGGAGGTAAAACCAATAGGAGAAAACATAAAGATTACGTAATTGCAAACTGTGGTAGAGCAATTACGTAATCCTATTAACTAAATTATATTAATTTTTAATTCCTTTTAAAGGCTCTATATCGTCATATACAGGAGGTAAGGTTTCTTCCCCTTTAATGTTTATTAAACCATACTTTCCATTTAGCACAACAACGGCTAAGTCTTTTTTAAATACGTTAAAATTCTGTATTTCGTCATACTTTACAGGAACAATAAGTAAACCATCACCATCTATAAATCCCTGTTTATCTTCAATTTTAACTTTAGCCCAGCCCTTTCTTAATTGGTCAAATCTATCGATTTCATCGTAAACTGGCTTCACTATTTCATCACCATTAGCCCCTATAAAACCGAGCTTATTATTATAAGTAACCATGGCCCAGTTGTTTTTGTATAAATTATAGGCGCCAATCTTTTGGTATTTGGGAGCAACAACTTCATTTCCTTGTTTATCTATATAACCATGAAGGCTATCTTTTATAATTACTGCCCAATTCTTTTTTACGGCATCAAAATCACCTATGGTCGTATACTTAGGTGGTACAATTTGAATGCCTTTAGAATCTACCAAACCCTCTAAGCTATCTTTTTTAATAACAAAATAATCTGCATCTTGTGCATAAAAAGACGTTTGTACACACATTACAGTCAAAAAAATTAATATCGCTTTTTTCATTTTTAATTTAAATTTAAATATTCAATGGTATAATATACTCATTATTCGTTTATTTTAATAGATTTTACAATTGTTTCTAACTCAAACATTAAATCTCTTTTAGAAACAGAAGGCGCGTAGGTAAACCCTTCTACTACGACATAACGATTGTTAATCTTATCTTCGATCATATAATTATCAAAAGGACCCGCCATAAAAGCGTTTTCTACTTCCCAGGTGCCTTTTGTATTAAATGTTTTTTTATTGTCTAAAATCGTTTCCCACATAAAAGGGGTGTATGATTTTTCAGTAATCATATAAGAGCCTTCAGTAGGTCCTGGAATATTTAATTTACCTATAGAATCTCTAGTTTTAATAATTTGAGTAATGATTCTTTTTGAGGTATCAATTTTAGTTAATGGAATTTCATAAATCATCACATTCATGGTGCCTGTTTTAATATCTCGCCTAATCCAAACAAAGTTATTTTTCTCTTGAGCAATTCTATAATAGGAAGGGAACTTAATAGTTAAACCCAAGTTTTCTTCTATGGTTTTATTACTGTATAATACTTTATTTATTTTGCTTTGCTTAAAACGCAGTTCTTCGCCTTTTAGCACACTTACAATTTTGGCTTCATTGTTTTTTAAGCCTTCATTAATTTCTGAAACTGTTTTTCCTGAAACAACAATTATTTTTTGCGGTCTTGCAAATGCATTTTCTAGTATTTTTAAACCTTTTTCTTTGTTTTTTTCAATTTTTAAAATGGTACGATTCACTCTTGCAAAACCAGTAAATACCTGAGGAGGTATTTGATTTATTGAAAACAAAGGTTCTTCTTGAGGCAAGCCATATACAGGAGCCGCTAGGATATCTCTAATGGTTTCACCAACACTACCTTTCCATAACTCATTATCTACAACAACGGCAACATTATTAATCTTACCAGAAGAATCTGGAATGATTCTATTGTTTTTTTTTGATGTTTCTTTACAGGAAAATGAAACCAGGGCAACCAATAAAATTAATACTATTTTACGCATAATGTAAAGTTATTATTTAATACTACCTAAATTTTTTATCAATAAAATGTCTTCTAATACCTGGTTTTATTAGTCTTTCAGTTGTATTTAACGTTTGCTTTAGCTAATAAAAGATAATTTCATGACCATGCAAAGCCCAGTTTTTCAATCAAAAAAACCAAAAACTCTAACTTTTTTAAATTTTAGAAACTCTTAATCGCATGCCAGGTTTTAAAGTATTCCCTCTAATACCATTCCAATCTTTTATATTCTGAACAGAAACACCATCAAATTTTTGAGAAATACTCCATAATGAGTCCCCACTCTTAACCATATAGGTTTTTCCTTTATAATTATTAGGTATGGGTTTAATTGAAGTCGTCTTTTTAACTTTTACTACTGAAGCTTGACCTCTAGGATAAATAACCAAGCGTTGTCCTATTCTTAAATTATTACTTCGTAACCCATTCCATTGTTTTATCTGGCTCACACGAACGCCAAACTTTCTGGCAATCTTTCCTAAATAATCGCCTGACCTTACTTTATAACGCGTACTTGCGTTTTCTTTAACCAATTGAGGCATTGGCTTCTCTCTTTTATCAAACTCTGCCTTAGCTAAGGCATACATTTGCTGTTCATTATTTACAAAAGAACCTATATGTTCTCTTGGTAATCGTAATGTATAATTTTTCCCTTTTATGTGGGGAATGACATCTAATTTATATGAAGGGTTTAAAAACTGAAGGGTTTCCATTTTTATACCAGTAAATTCTGAAACTTGATCTAAAGTAATCATTTGTTTTACTCGAATAGTATCTGTTTCTACATAATTAAATTTGGGTTTATGCTGAATAAAGCCGTGTTCTTCAGCATATTCAAAAATATACATTGTTGCCAAAAAAGCAGGAACATAACCTGCCGTTTCACGAGGAAGGTTAGGCCTAATATTCCAATAATTTTTATAACCTCCAGATCTTCTAATTGCCTTAGAAACATTACCTGGTCCAGAATTGTAGGCCGCCAGTGCCAAATCCCAATCTCCAAAAATCTCATATAACTTCGCTAAGTATTTGGCCGCAGATTCAGTAGATTTTATAGGGTCGCTCCGCTCATCGACATAGCTGCTAACGCTTAAGCCATATTGTTTTCCTGTGGCATACATAAATTGCCATAGCCCAGTGGCGCCTACTCGCGATCTTGCTCTGGGTTTCAATGCAGATTCTACAATAGCAAGATACTTCATTTCCAAAGGAATATTGTAATTATCCATTTCTCTTTCAAACATAGGGAAATAATACTTGCTCAACCCCATTAAACGTTCTAAAGATTGATGCCTTCGCTTTAAAAAGCTTTTAATAACACTTTCTAATTGCGGATTATATTCTACATTAAAAGGTGTTTTAGCATTTAATCTTTCCAGTCTTGCTTTTAGGGTATCTGTTGGTAATTCTGGATAATATACGGCTTCGTATTTTAATCCAACGACGTCTCTGTAAATGGTATCAAATAAGGAAGTGCTGTATAATTCTTCTAACCATTTTTTATCTATTTCAGAAGCAAAATCATTGTCTTTAAGAACTTTTAAAGTATCGGCAACGGGTTCTATAGCCTTATTCGTTTCACTCGATAATTCAGTAAGAGTATTCGTGATTTTTGTTTCGTTAGATAACGGGTTCTGTATGGCTTCTTTATAATACACTTTACCATTAATTACTGTATCTAAAACATAACTTACTCCAGCAACTAATTGGTTTTCATCTAACCTTCTGGATTGCTTTTCATTTAAATCGATTTTTATAGAATCTTGAGCTTGTAATTTAAGAGCATCCTGCGCATATAGGATACCACAGCACATCACCAATAAATAACTTAACCTTATTTTTACTATTCCAATCATTAAAATTTACACAAATACCAACACTTTTATTTACTACCCATTTGGTGTCATATCGGTTTTAAATTATATAAAGGTACTATTATTCAGCAATAGCTGCAATTCCTGGTAGTACTTTCCCTTCTAAACTTTCTAACATCGCACCGCCTCCAGTACTTACATAACTCACTTTTTTATCAAACCCAAATTGTTTTACTGCAGCTACGGAATCTCCGCCTCCAACAAGTGAAAAAGCCCCTTTTTTTGTGGCTTCTGAAACAGAATTACCTAATGCTATGGTTCCATTTGCAAAATTTTCCATTTCAAAAACACCTATTGGACCATTCCATAAAATGGTTTTACACTGCATCACGACATCATGAAAAAATGCTCTTGTTTTTGGTCCTGCATCTAAGCCCATCCAACCATCTGGAATAGCCGTGATGTCGCATATTTGCGTGTTTGCATTGTTGCTAAAATCATCAGCGATTATCACATCAACAGGAATATGAACTTGAACATTTTTAGCTTCAGCCTGTTTTAAAATGTCTAAGGCCAACTCTATTTTATCATTTTCTACCAAAGAATCTCCAATAGTACCGCCTTTGGCTTTAATAAAGGTAAAAGACATGCCACCACCAATAATAAGATGGTCTACCTTGTCTAAAATATTTTCTATGATTGTAATTTTTGAGGACACTTTTGCACCACCTAGGATTGCTAAAGTTGGTTTTTCTCCAGTTTTTAATACCTTATCAATACTCTTTATTTCTTGAGATAACAGCGCACCAAAGCACTTGTTTTCTGGAAAAAACTGTGCAATAATCGTAGTCGAAGCATGTGCTCTATGTGCCGTACCAAAAGCATCATTTACGTAAATATCTCCCAATTTAGAAAGTTGTTCTGCAAAGGCTTTATCACCACTTTTTTCTTCTTCATGAAAACGTAAATTTTCTAAAACTAATAGTTCTCCGGGGTTTAATTTTTCAGCGGCTTCTATTGCTTCTTCTCCAACACAATCAGAAACAAATATGGTTTCTACGCCAATAATATCTTCTATTTTATCTGCAATATGTTTTAAAGACAAGCCTTCATCTACTCCTTTTGGCCGCCCTAAATGCGACATTAAAACACAACTGCCTCCATCTTCTAACACTTTTATTAAAGTGGGCTTAGCAGCTTGTATTCTGGTAGCATCTGTTACCTGAAAGTTTTCATTTAATGGCACATTAAAGTCGACACGAATTAAGGCCTTTTTATTTTTAAAATTAAAGTCGTTTAGTGTTTTCATTTTTTTATTTTAAAGGTGCTAATTATATGGTACACCTTGCTTATAATTTATTGTTTTTATTGTTTTTCCGTTTTCTGCATAATATTTCCATTCGCCTTCCTTTTTCCCATTTACACAATTACCCTCTACTTTTAATTTTCCAGAATGGTAATAATAATCTTTGTATTTAATAGTGCTATTACCAATAAAAACAACTTCATAGAGTGATTTTCCTTTGGTATTAAAAACTTGATACCGCCCAAAAATTAAGCCATTATTCCAACGTTCCGTTTTAACGACTTTATTTTTATATAGCGTATTCCAAGTGCCATTTTTATAACCTTCATTAAAGGCTCCTTTTTCTTTTAATCCTTTAATCTTCCCTATTAAATGGATAGCACTTGAATTAGCATTATCTTTTTTCTTTGTTGTAATTATATATTCCCCGCTAAAAATATGCCTATCTTCAGATCTATAATAGAATTCTTTCCCATTTTTATTAACAATAGAAATATTAAATATACTTTCTCGTAATGTAAACGTATTCGTTTGCGATTGTACTTTAATTACAATAATAACAAACCATAAAGTTAGTAGCGTTTTCATTTTTTTAGCTTTGTATTGTTTTAAAATTAAGAAAAAGTTGATAGTAACCCTCATAGTAATTGATTTATATTACTATTTATTAGACTATTAGGTGTAAAAAAACCATATTTAGTAGTATTTAGAGCTTAATTTTAGCTTATGGCAATTTATTTACCGTAAATCTTCACACTTGTCTTCACGATGCTATTTTAAATTAGAACTACGATTAAGGCGTTTTTTAACTTGCTGTATGTAGTTAATTAAACTAAATAAGAGGTGTACCATTTAAACACTGTATCGAACAGCTCACAGTAATTGTTTTAAAACATTCATTATCAAACTATTAATAATAAACATTTTTTACAACCTACAGAAATTTTGACGTGAAATTTGAGGTTAAGATGTTGAAGAATTTAAAGGGGTTTGAGCTCAGCGAGTTTCTGAAAATCAGGGTTCTAACTAAAGAATGAGCCTGATTTTCGATAGCGTCGCCTTTTTTATTTTTTTGCCTAAACAAAAAATACCTGTGTTTTATTTAAGTATTTTTAAATTAAAACTGTTGTAAAACAGGTAATAAAAATCACAAAATGAAAAGTAAATTACAACTCCTTTCTAGGAAAAAGTAAAGCTCTAGATAAGTTCTTTGTAGGTAATAACCGACTTTATCCTCTATCATTTTTTAAGTTATATTTGTTACATGTTATTTAGTGATATTGTAGGTCAAAAACACATTAAAACGCACTTAACTCAGAGTGCAAATAACAATCGTATTCCCCATGCTCAATT
>CALDCO010000151.1 GCA_937937185.1 uncultured Flavobacteriaceae bacterium | reverse complement strand
CCATTTTTCAGGGATAATATTTAATGATAATAATTGATTTTGAACATTATCAATTGTTTTTTCATCTATAAGTTCTTGCGACCATTCTGTTAAGCTAAGCCATTCTCTAACATCTTCTATTTCTTGTTCGTAACGATTGGCAATCATGCGATCTATCATTGGGATGTTTTTGAAATCTCTTGTGGTCCTATTTACAATATCTAAAATGGTTTTTACATTATTTTCATCAGTTTCCAAAAACGCTTCCCTCACAGCGATAACAAAGCAAGGCCAAGGTGAAGGACAGTCGCCAACACGACGAAACACACCATCATCTACAAGCGGTTTGGTTGTGAATTTTTCCCACATAAAATAATCAGCCTTACCCTTTGTTAAACCCTCAACTGCACCATCTAAATTTTTAATGACTTCAAAATTTAAATGTTTTTTTAAATTCCAATCATTGTTCTTGGCATTTATATATGCCATTAGGTGCGACCCAGAACCATATCGGCTAATTGCTGCTTTCGTCCCTTTGAGCCCCATTATAGTTTTATAATCCGATTTGTCAGCGACATGTACGCCCCAAATAAGCGGTGTCTGTACAAATGTTTGCACAATTTTACTTTTATTACCGGCAATAATATCTTTTATAATGCCTTCTGTTAAAATAACAGCAATATCGATATCACCTTCTCTAAGCGCTTTACACATGGCGCCAGTGCCACCATAGTAATCGTGCCAACGTAAATTTATATGCTTAGCCTTATATTCACCATTTTTTAAACCTAAATACCAGGCTAAATTAAAATGTTCTGGAACACCTCCTATATTAATTTGTTTCATTAAAAAATTATATTAATTAGCTTGAAAATGGGTTTTCTTCACTTTACCAATTTATTCACTTTAAGGTTCAATACTCCGAGCCCTGCCTCGTTGATTATTGCTGTTTTGTAACTCGAGGCACAAAATAATAAATATATCCATAAGAGTCATAATGTTTTGGTTTTGCTTTATCACATTGCGAGTACCATAAAATATTTTAGAGTTGTTTTTTATGAATGAAATCGATTGCGTTTTAGTTGAAGCTTGTTAAGATATTTGGATCGCTATGAAGTACATTTTAAGGAAATAGGGGCGGATTATGATCAAGTTCATTTTTTAATTCAAAGTGTTTCATCTTATAATGTTACAAAATTGGTTACCATAATAAAAAATTCAATTGCACGAGAAATTTTAAAACCTTGTACTCTAATAAAAAAAGCAGTTATTCTAAATTTATTAGCTTCTTTATCATAAAATAAGCGTCAAAACATATAAACTCATAAAAAGTAAATTTAAATTAAGAATTTTAATTTACATTTGCGGCAAGTTTAATGACCTAATAAATTAAAATCTCTCAACTTATGAAAACAAAATTACTTTTATTTGGCTTATTTATTTGCATATCACAAAATATGCTATCTCAGCCAGCAATTTTTGATGATAATAACAAGACATTGCCTAATACTGCAATGAATACTGAATTTCTCTCAGATTTACCGCTTTACTGTACCATTCCAAATTTTTTTGATCCTGGTTTTTATGGAAAAATGAATATACCTGATGTGGATACTTTTGAAATGATATCTACTTCTCCTATTGAGGATTTTGAAAATGCAGGAGACATATCTATCTTAAATAATAAAATTGGTTATGTGTTTACTCAAAACACTAATAAATTTTACAAATTAGATGTACTAACTGGTACTTATGAATTTTTAGGACTTATTCCTTCTCAAAATCAAGAATCGTGGACAGGTTTAGAGTTTGATCCTACAAATAACAATTTATATGGTTTATCTACAGATTTTCTTGGTAACTCTACACTTTATATTATTGATCCAGAAAAGGTTGAAGCTGAAGTGGTAGGCAAAATAACTAACATGCCTGCGGCTATAGCTATAGCTATGAACTTAAGAGGTCGTATGTATGGTTATGATGTAGAAACAGATGCGTTATATACTATAAGTAAATCTACAGCTCAAGCTACATTAGTTGGTAATATAGGGTTTGATGCTAATTTTGGACAGGATTTAGAGTGGGATTACGTAAACAATGTTTTATACATGATGGGGTTTAATAGAAATACAAGAAATTCAGAATTAAGGACAGTTGATATAAGCACTGGAGCAACATCAGTTCTTTCTATATCTGAAAGGCAAATTATTTGGATTTCTTTTTCGACTGATAACATTTTAAGTGTAGAAAATGAGCATGAAGATGTGTCTGAATTTAAACTTTTTCCCAACCCAGTTAATGACAAATTAAATATTGTAAATGCTAGTAACAAAAATATTGAAAGCATAGAAGTGTATTCACTAGAAGGAAAAAAAGTAATGACTAGTAAACTTAATGCGATAAGCACGCCAATAATTCAGGTTGATAATCTAGCTTCTGGATTATATATGCTAAAAATAAATGGTGAAAATGGTAAAACGATCACTACAAAGAAATTTATAAAAAAATAATTTTTTTGCATTCAAATATTTATAAATTTTATTTAGATATAAAAAGAGGCTGTCTGAAGAGTATTTTTAATCGTCTTTCTGTCCCAAAGCTTCGGGATATTTCAGAATCTCATAATGTGGCGTGTTAGTCTTTTGTGAGAACCTGAATCAAGTTCAGGTTGACGAAATTTACCTTTTTAGACAGCCTCCTTGTTTTAACGGCCCTGCCACTATTTAGCTTCTTATGATTCCCAAAAGTTTCAATTTTGGAGTTTAAAAGAGTTGGATTGGATTAAGAAATGATAAAGCGTTAAGCGAATACCAATCACACCAAGAGAATTAATGTGAAGCCCTATGGGGCTAATCTGAAACCCAAAACCTCCGTTTTTAACGGAGGTTTTTTGCTACATTGTGATTATTGCAAAATATCTTAGAGTTGTTTTTACAGATGTGGTAGATTGAGTTTTAGTTGAAGTTTGTTCAGCTATTTTGGATTGTTATAAAGTATATTTTTTGGAAATAGTGACGGATAACAATTATGTTCATTTTTTAATTCGAAGTGCTCCTTCTCATATAGCGAAATCAATATAAAACAACACCAATATTCATAGAAAAAACTTAGATTTTCGCGTTAAAAGGCTTCGGTGTAGCTAAGGCTATAGCTGTGTTTTTTGCCTTAAACTCTAGTTAAAAAGTAGTTATGATGAGGTTAGTTATGGATTAAAGGATATTTTGTAAATACACTTTAGTGTATGGCTATAAGTTTATGATCGATTTCG
>CALDCO010000150.1 GCA_937937185.1 uncultured Flavobacteriaceae bacterium | reverse complement strand
TAGCATCTAAAAGTACATCTAGAGTATCTTCAATCCTAACCGTTATCGCTTCTGCCGTTCCTACATTTTGAAAACGTACGGTATAATACAAATACTCATTAGAAGTAATAAAATCGTCATATAAAATGTCTTCGCCATGCGTTTCCATTTTATCATTAGGATCGTAAGCACCAATAACAGTTTCAGTTACACTAGCGGTATCGTTAGTAGTATCGACTTCACCTGGAGTGGCATTATACATCGCCGTATTTGTAATAACCTCTCCTAAACTTACAGAGGGAGGGACATGCATCCATATTGACACAGACTCAATAATAAATGGCTGTAAATTAGCGAAATTTAAAATAAAGCCTGTAGGGGTTAAGGTTATTGAACTTGTTGAACTCTTACCTTGTACTTCTATAAATTCAATTAAGGAATCATGTATAAATTCCACGGATCCAGAAGTAGGAATACTACCGCTGTTTTTTATGTGAAGAAAATTTAAATAAATAAATCCTGGTCTAGGAGCCCTATAAGACCGCATACTTAATGATATGTCTCTGCATGAAATAGTCGTTATGGGTATATAATAATCACCAATACTCCCTAATTTTATTAATAAGTTTTTTAAATCATTTGAAGGCATGTAACAATTAGAATCATCATTAAAATTAAATGTAATGTCGTAAGAATTTGATAAGAGGTCGTCTAAAATAGTAATATAGTCTCCCGATGAAGATACATTACGTTCTATGCCATCATCATTTAACTCATATGTAAAGCTACCACTGCTACTTATTAGTTGTTCATCTTTATCAAAAATACCGTTGGAGTTTAAATCTAAAAATGCGTACACTCTAATTTCTTTATTTTCACAAGTTATATTTCTAATTACAGGATTCGTTATATTTCCTTCTGGTTCACATACTGTATGAATACTATTGTTTCCCGTTATCTCTTCGCAATTAGTTAGACCATCTGCATCAGTATCGCTAGTATCAATATCAATTGGATCGCAGGCACTTCTTGGATTACTTGGATTAGAAGGGTTTACGCCATAAGTGCTAGGGTCTAATGGTGTGTTTGGATCATCTATTCCTAATGTTTCTTCACAATCGGTCAAGCCGTCACCATCTGAATCCCCGGTTAGTGACGCTTCTATTTTATCTGAATCTATCAATGCATTACCTGTAACAGGATCTATAGGTTCTGCTCTTCTATAGATTTTCTGGGGATTTATAATATTTGTGTAAGATTCAGGATTAGGAATAGCATTTACACCATTTTGTGCCTCTTCCTGCGTTAAGTGAAATGTAGTTGGGTGATAATCCATTGGGGTTGCATTTGGAGGTAAGCCACAAAAATTAAATGGATAAAACTCGACTAAATTAAAAACCTCCATGTCATCCTCATTTTCATCACATAAAGAATATGTATTAATTCCACAAGGCTCTGGTGGAGCAATATCATTTTGAGAAAATGCAACCAATGAAAATGCTATAAAGCACAAAAAAAGCAGTTTATATTTCATAAAAAAGTAAATTTGGTACAGAAATATAATACTATTTTCTGAATAAATGACTACCAAACAAATTAATAGCCCTCAAAACCCGCTAATAAAACAAATTGTTTTACTTAAAGACAAATCGCGTGAGCGTAAAAAAACGGGTTTGTTTATTGCCGAAGGCGAGCGAGAAATTCTACTCGCAGCGCGTGCTAATTATGTCATTAAAACGCTTTTATATTATCCTGAATTAGTTTCAGTTGATAAATTAAAACAAATTACAGAGTTGCTCGATGCGACAGTAGAATTTATAGAAGTTTCAAAAAATGTTTATGAAAAAATGGCATATAGAGAAACTACTGAGGGCATTATCGCCATTATTAACTCAAAGCCTCATGATATTAGCACTTTAAATTTTTCTACTAAAAACCCTTTAATTTTAGTTGCCGAAGCGCCTGAAAAACCTGGTAATATTGGTGCTTTACTACGCACAGCTGATGCTGCCAATATCGATGCTGTGATTATCGCAAACCCGAAAACCGATTTATATAATCCTAATATTATACGATCTAGTGTAGGCTGCATATTCACAAACAACATTGCCACAGGAACTACAGAGGCCGCTATTTCATTCTTAAAAGCCCAAGGTATAAATATCTTTGCAGCCACTTTGCAAGCCTCGAAACAGTACCACAACCAAGATTTTACAAGTCCAACAGCCCTTGTAGTTGGAACTGAAGCTACTGGATTATCTCAAGAGTGGAGAACGGCTTCTACTCAAAATATAATTATCCCAATGCAAGGAAAAATAGATTCTATGAATGTTTCTGTTGCAGCAGGAATTCTTATTTTTGAAGCCAAACGACAACGTAATTTCCTTTAAGCTATGAATGCGCAATCATTATTCTACTTATTAATAGCCATTTTAATATTTAGTTTTTTACTAGATAAAATTTTAGAGCTACTCAATGCAAAACATTACAATGACCCCATACCCAAAATATTAAACGATGTTTATGATGCCACTGAATATAAAAAGTCTCAGGCCTATAAGCGAACCAACTACAAATTTGGGAATTTAACCGCATTATTTTCTTTGTTATTAACCTTAGGTTTTTTCTTTTTTGATGGATTTGCCCATGTCGATGCTTTAGCTCGAAACCTAGTTAATAACGAAATCTTAGTCACACTTGTCTTTTTTGGTATCATAATGATAGGTAGCGACATTATTACAACGCCGTTTTCATATTACAAAACTTTTGTTATTGAAGAGCGGTTTGGGTTTAACAAAACCACTAAAAAAACATTTGTATTCGATAAAATAAAAGGCTGGTTAATGACCATTATCGTTGGTGGCGTCATTCTTGGTGCCTTAACTTGGTTTTACCAAAAAACAGGTGCGTCTTTTTGGCTATATGCTTGGCTATTAATTAGTGTGTTTACCTTGTTTATGAACTTATTTTACAGCCGCCTTATAGTGCCGCTTTTTAATAAGCAAACACCTTTAGAAGAGGGAAATCTTAGAACCGCTATTTCAAATTATGCGAAAACGGTTGGTTTTAATTTGAATAAAATATTTGTAATCGATGGTTCAAAACGAAGCACTAAAGCCAATGCCTATTTTTCTGGTTTTGGAAGTGAGAAGCGTGTTACCCTTTACGACACCTTAATTAACGATTTAGAAGACGAAGAAATAGTGGCGGTTTTAGCCCATGAAGTTGGTCATTATAAACGAAAACATATCATTTTTAATTTAATAGCTTCAATCCTTTTAACAGGGTTTACTTTGTATATTTTATCCTTATTCATCTCCAATCCACTGTTATCTGAAGCTTTAGGAGTTGAACAACCTAGTTTTCATATCGGACTCATTGCTTTTGGTATTTTATACAGTCCATTATCTGAAATTACTGGTTTAATAATGAATTGGTTTTCCAGAAAATTTGAATATCAGGCAGACGATTATGCTAAAAACACCTTTAAAGCGGCACCGTTAATTAGTTCACTTAAAAAACTTTCAAAAAATAGCTTAAGCAATTTAACCCCACATAAAGCTTATGTTTTTATGCACTATTCGCACCCTACCCTATTAGATAGAATAAATAATTTAAACAGCTAATTTTTAAACCTGTTTTCATAAAAAAAGACTTTTAGCAGTCTTTCAATCTTAACATTTTCTCGTTCTTGAATAACTCATTTTTCTTCATCAAGACCTGTAAAAAAATGCCACATCACCCTGTTCCAATAAAAAACACTACCTTTGCCCCTTCGAAAATCCTTGTAAGGATTTTATTACTCCTCAGAGAGAGGATGTGTTACTAGAAGTTTTAGGTTAAGTATGTTCGATGCGCTTCTTTATGTAACACCTGCATAATGACATTGAATACTTATTATTTAGAATGAACACATTCCATGATTTAGGTCTTAATGAAGACCTACTCAAAGCTATTACCGATATGGGCTTTGAGAAACCCAGTGAAGTTCAAGATAAAGCCATTCCTATTTTATTAGAAGAAGACACCGATCTTGTTGCTTTGGCACAAACTGGAACAGGAAAAACAGCCGCTTTTGGCTTCCCTATGCTCCAGAAAATAGATAGTAGTAGCAGGACGACTCAAGGTCTTATTTTATCTCCAACTCGAGAGCTATGCATACAAATTACTAACGAATTAAAGCTTTATGGTAAATATTGTAAAGGCTTAAATGTGGCCGCAATATATGGTGGTGCTAGTATTACCGACCAAGCTCGTGAAGTAAAACGTGGCGCACAGGTTATTGTAGCAACTCCAGGCCGTATGAAAGATATGATTAGCCGACGATTGGTTGATATTACTAAAATAGAATATGCCGTATTAGATGAAGCCGATGAAATGCTTAATATGGGCTTTAAAGAGGACATTACTGAAATTCTTTCTCATACTCCGGAAGATAAAAATACGTGGTTGTTTTCTGCAACAATGCCTAAAGAAGTGGCCAGAATTGCAAAAAAATTCATGTTTGAGCCTCAAGAAATTACAGTAGGACATAAAAACGAAGGCAGTAAAAATGTGTCGCATGAGTATTTTTTAGTCAACTCAAGAGATCGTTATCAAGCCTTAAAACGTTTGGCTGATGCGAATCCAGATATTTTCTCTGTTATTTTCTGTCGTACCAAAAGAGACACACAAAGAGTCGCCGAAAATTTAATAGAAGATGGTTACAGTGCTGGTGCTATTCATGGCGATCTCAGTCAAAATCAACGTGATATTGTGATGAAGCAATTTAGAACAAAGCAAATACAAATGCTTGTTGCTACCGATGTTGCGGCGCGTGGTATTGATGTAGACAATATTACCCATGTTATAAATTACCAATTACCCGATGAAATAGAAACCTACACGCACCGAAGCGGTCGTACAGGCCGTGCTGGAAAAACAGGCGTTTCTATGGTCATTGTTTCTAAGAGTGAAGTACGTAAAATAAAAAGTATTGAACGTATTATTAAGAAACAATTTGAAAAAAAGCCCATTCCTAATGGCATGGAAATTTGCGAAATACAGTTAATGTCTTTGGCAAATAAAATTCATGACACAGAAATTAATCACGAAATAGATCCTTATTTAGAAAGTATTAATCAATTATTCGAAGAGACTACAAAAGACGAATTAATTAAAAAATTCTTTTCTGTAGAGTTTACTCGTTTCTTTAATTATTACAACAAAGCAAAAGATTTAAATAGTTCTGCTGAGCATAGCAGTTCTAGAGATGGTGGGAAAAACTCGAGTAATGCCGCTCGCTATTTTATTAATGTTGGCGAAAAGGACGGCTTTGATTGGATGAAATTGAAAGATTTCTTAAAAGATAATTTGGCTTTAGGGAAAGACGATATTTTTAAAGTGGATGTTAAAGAAACGTTTTCTTTTTTTAATACTGAAAAAGAACACCAAGAAAGAGTTATTGAGTACTTTACCGATTTTAAAGAAAATGGTCGTTTTGTAAATGTAGAAATTACTGAAAATCGAGGCGGTGGTCGCGGTGGTAGAGACCGAGGAAGACGTCGCGATGGAAGAAAAGGTGGCGGTGATAGAAAGAGACGTTTTTCGGGAAGCAAAGAAAATAATGAAGGAAGACGCTCTAGAAGAAATGATAGAGATAAATCTGAATTTAAAACCACACATGCTAGACCAAGACGCTCTAGACGCAGAGATTAGCTAATAACAAAATAAAAAGTATCCGTCTTATAGGGGATATCCTTTTATTTGAGCGCATTAAATAGTTAAGAGTTTTACGATAAACTTATCTTGGCGTTATCGTTTTAGGGTAAAATGCCCTTTATGTTGTTCATTTTTACTGGGTCTATTCACTACAAACCAATAATCGGAAGTAGGAAGCGGTACTCCATTTAAGGTGCCATCCCAGCCTTTAGACCTTGGGTCTATTTTTTTAATAAATTTGCCATAACGATCAAAAATCGAAACTTCAATATCTGGTTCTTGCTCAGAGAAATAAAGCTGCCAATAATCATTATAGCCATCGCCATTAGGCGTGAAGAATTTAGGATGGAATAATGCATAGACCGATTCACTTACTTTACCACAACCCTTTTTGTTCCTTACATAAACGGTATAATCGCCTGTTTTTAAGTCTTCAAAAATATTACTATCTTGATAATCGATATCGTTTAAAGAATATTCATAGTCTCCATTTCCTTCAATAGTAACGATAAAACCGTTATTGGTTTGAGACCAATCTTGCACCTCTATATTAACGATGCTTGGTGTTTGAGATTCTACAACTTCAATTGTTTTACTGTAATTGCAACGGGTTTCTGGTCGTGTAGCATGGTATTTTGTAACGGTTACTTCATAGTCGCCTATAGCATTTACAGTAATAGCTCTAGTGGTTTCGCCAGTAGACCATAAGTAGGCATCATAACCTTTATCTGCAATTAATGTTACAGATTTATTAGTACATTTGTACCATATCGCTTCCATTTCTAATTCTTTATATTCAAGCACTTCTATAAAGAAGGTGCCAATACGATAACAATTTAAATGGTCTGTATTTTCTATTCTAAAGAATAATTCTTGTCTTTTTTCAATATTTTCATAAAGCCCTTCAATGGCATTAAGACGTTCCTCTGCTTCCTCTAACGATTCATAATAGGTAATACGATATTCACTATACCCATTGGTTATATCGTCATTCTGCAGGGTTAAATCGAAAACCTCAGCACCATCATTAGAAGCATCGTCGCACAAAAACATATCATTGGGTTGATTTATAGACATGTAATTATTTACAGTAATTTCAAAATTCGTAGTATCGTAACAATTTGTTATGTTATTACTTTCTACCCTAGCATAAATTAATTGTGGATTACTTATTGTTTGGAAGTGCTCAGATAAAGCATTCACTCCACTATTTGCGTCGCTTTGGTTAAGATGGTAAGTCACCTGATAATTTGAAGCTAACTGGGTATTTAAAACCGAGGAAGTAAATTGCGATAAATCCAGTAACTCACTGCCATCATTGGAAGCATCATCACAAATAATTACATGATCTACATCGTAAGCTACTGGTGGTTTTTCTGTTATTAATAAAAAACTTGCAGTATCATAACAATTAATATTTTTAGAATTGTATACTTTAGCTATTATTTCTTGATTTGTGGAAGTATTAGAATAATTTGAAGACAACACGTTCTCGTGATTTACCACATCTTCCATGCTTAAAAAGTAATCCACATAGTATAAATCACTAGATAATGCTCCTAGGGCTTCTTTATCTTTTAGTTTTAAGTTGAATAGTTGAGAGCCACCTAAAGACGCTTCATCACAAGCATAATAATTAGAAACAGGATTTGCTTCAGGGGTTTCAAAAATTAATACTTCTTTGTTTAGGCTTCTTTTACTTGAGCCAAAATTAATAGCAGCAGTCACAGTATAAGTTCCTGAATCACGATAAATATGGGTAGGGCTCTTGTTAGTAGACGTGTTACCATCTCCAAAATCCCAAGAAACAGAGTCTGCGGCTACACTAGAATCTAAAGAAAATTTTACCGTTTCACCCTCGCAGTTATCATTGGCTTGAATTCCTGCCAATAAATACGACTGTATAAACGGCGGCAAACCTTGTTCACATTTTTTTCCATTAAGATCTACCCCTTCGTTTACATAATTACAACTTAATCCGCTATTTTCAGGATCATTAATAACTCCTAAATAAGTTCTATCTGGGCGGGCATAATATATTTTTCCATCTATACCTAATTGTAAAGCGCCTCTTTTGGTTCGCTCTCTATGAATTTCTACTCTAGATTTTTGTATGTCTGGGCTTGTTAAATCGAATTGATAGAGACTGGTATTGGGATCGGCAAATAATATCCCTGTAGAAACATACACTTTTTCAGCACTTGGCGAAAATTCTGCTCCGTAAGGATAATACTCTGTTTTTAAAGGGATTTCTTCATTTAAACTGCCTGTTGAAGCATCAAAATCATGAAGACAGACATGCTTTAGGTTCTGATTGCATAACATTACTTTTGTCGCATCGGCAGATATTTTAAGGTAACCTCTTCCGTCTAAACTACTGCAAGCTGAAAATGTGGTTTTAACTGAAGGGTTAATTCCCTTATCGTTAATTCTAAACGCATGAAACGTATCGTATGTGTTCTCATTTCCCGTAATTCCTGCATAAGATAATACCCAATACCCGTTATTATTGTCTTCGACTGCTGCAATTTTTTCTGCACTATGCTCTAATAATTTTATATTTTTTTGAGACGCTATAATTGCACCACTGCCGCCATTTAATGTAAGGTCTACCAGACTGTAATACAACCCACCATGTTGGCTAATTGCTTTTACAGTAAAAATATAATACTGGTTTAAATGCTTAGGATTTGGAACAATTACAGCAGATTGACTACTTGAGGGATCGCCATTTAAGTCTGAGCCATTTGGCATAATTAAATGGTTTTTATCCCATACTCTTATCCCATCGGTATAAAATAAAAGGGAACCATTTTCATCCGAAATGGTTGCACAACCTTCCCCAGTATTAAGGGCACCGTTGGTCAGCGCCTTAGGGTAACCCGAATTAAAATCTATTCCTGCGTTTTCACCAAAATACCAAATTGCTGCTTCACTCTGCGAAGCAACCATAACGTATGCGAATAGCAACACTAAGGTAGGTAAAGACTTTAAGTTCATTATAAAGGGGGCTTATAACTTGTTTGTAACAAACATAGAATAAATTTACCGTTTATCCTAATTATTTGCTTTTAATCGTTAAAAAATAATTTTTATCAACAATCAATGTGGTATAATTTATGCTATAATAAAGTTAAGTTTATTACTTTTGTAGATGATGGATAAAGCTATGAAGCACTTTTTAACCTTATTTTTAATAATTATTGGACTCTTTTCTTGTTTCTCCCAAAATGAAACAAAAGTAGAAGGAATAATAATTAATGCTTCTAATGATGTTCCTCTTGAAAGTGTAAATATTGTTAACTTAAATCAAGTCATAGGGACTACCACGAACAAAAAGGGAGAGTTTGAACTTAAAGCAAAAGTTAATGATACCTTACACCTCTCCTATTTAGGTTTTAAATCTATTAAAGTAAGAGTCACTAATGATTGGATAAAATATGGAAGCTCTACAATAACTTTAACCGAATTGGCTTTAGCTTTAGAAGAAGTCGTTATTAATGAATTAAAACTAACTGGTTATTTAGAAGTAGATATTAAACAAGTGCAATCTAACACCAATTACCGCTATAGTATTTCTGGCTTACCAAATGGTTATGAGGCAGGTGGAAACAGGTCTCCAAGCTCTATTACTAAAGTATTAGGTTCTATATTTAACCCTTTAGATTTTTTGTATAATACATTTGGTAAAAAAGGAAAAGAACTACGTAAGTTAAAGCAAATGAAGAAGGATGATAAAATTAGAAATCTCCTTGCTTCTCGTTTTGATAGGGAAATGCTCATGGTTTTACTACAAGTAAATAAAGTAGATTTAGATGAAATAGTTAGCCAATGTAATTATTCACCTGAATTTATTAATAAGGCTAATGATTTACAAGTTTTAGATGCCATAAGTCAATGTTATGAAGAATACAAGGTATTAAGCCGTAACAGGCGTAGTCGAATTTAATAATCACTATTTTATTTCTCTATAAATAAAAAGAGTACGTTTTTAACAACAAAAAATCTTTTTATACCCCCCTTCATAAAACAATTTCAAACAACTTATTATCAAAGACTTATACTAAAGTATTTTTCTATAACTTATAAATTATATTTAATAGTTTTTGTTTGCAAACCCAATAACTTCTTAAATGACAAAACATAAAACCTATTTTAATTGGAGTACAGGTAAAGATTCTGCCTTAGCACTTTACTATTTATTAAAAAACCCAAAGTATCAAGTAGAAGAATTAATAACTACAGTAAACAGTTTTTACAACAGAGTTTCAATGCATGGTTTACGCAAAGAGCTGTTAGAAGCTCAAACTAAAGCATTAAAAATTAATGCGACCATAATTGACCTTCCAGAACAGCCTACTATGGCTATTTACGAGCAAGTCATGACCCATAATATAAACACCCTTAAAAAGAAAGGGTTTACCCATAGTGCTTTTGGAGATATTTTTCTTGAAGATTTAAAAATGTATCGGGAGGAAAATTTAGCGAAACTAGATATTGAAGCGATATTTCCTTTATGGAAAATAAATACGACAAGCCTAATTCATGAATTTATAAATTTAGGGTTTAAAAGCATTGTTGTTTGTGCCAGTTCTAAGTATTTTGATAAATCATTTGTTGGAAAAATTATAGATAAAAATTTCATTGAAAATTTACCTAAAAATGTCGACCCTTGCGGAGAAAATGGTGAATTCCATACCTTTTGTTTTGATGGCCCTCTTTTTAAAATACCTATTCCATTTAAAATAGGTGAAAAGGTATATCGAGAATACGATACTCCAAAAACAAATAACACCGTCTGTAAAAGTGAAAAATATGGATTTTGGTATTGCGATCTAATACCTATAAATGAAGTGGTTTAAGCTTTTATAAATTTGCTAAAAAAATGCTTTTTTCAAAAATGAAAAGCTTGATGCTCACTAAATGGTTTTGCCTTAAAAAAACAAAAACTAAATACATGGGTTATTAAATCACCTAAACCACTGGCTAGTGATTATCTGACTTTATCTTTTAAGCGTGAAATGCCCTCTAAATGTAGAGCCATCTTCAACTTCTAATAAATACCAGTAATCGCTAGAAGGCAAAATAAAACCGCCATAAGTCCCATCCCATCCAATATCATCTGGTCTTAA
>CALDCO010000149.1 GCA_937937185.1 uncultured Flavobacteriaceae bacterium | reverse complement strand
ATGGCGGAGAAAATCAAAAGCAGCAGGTAAAGATTGGCTTATTACTATGGATGAAATAGGGGAGTGGCATACAGCAGCATTACCAGATGGACAAGACCCTAACCACCCGACATTAAGACGTTTTGCGCTCTGGGGGACACTAATGTCTGGAGGGGCTGGTGTCGAGTGGTATTTTGGAGCAAAATATCCTCACAACGATTTAACTTCTGAAGATTGGCGACAACGCAATCGCCTTTGGGAAATTACAAACATTGCGAAAGTCTTTTTTAATACCTATTTGCCGTATTGGGAAATGCAACCTAAACACACTCTAATAAATTCAAAAGGGGCTTATTGTTTGAGAAAGGTTAATGAGATTTATGCGGTATATCTTCCCAAAAAAGGGCAATATACAATTGATTTGAGTGAAGCAAAAGGCAACTTCGAAATATACTGGTATAACCCTCTTAAGGGTGGGGAATTACAAACGGGATCTGTAAAAAAAATAGTCGCTGGAGGAATAAGGGCAATCGCAATTCCTAATGAGCTTGCAAATACCACATCAAATACAGATTGGGTAGTGCTCATTAAAAAAATAGCTAACCATTAATAAAATGTTTATGATAAAAGGTATTTGTGATGTTACTTAAATCGCACTCATACCAAAACCTGATCATGTTGCCTTTTTTTAATAAACACTTCCCAAATAAAAACACTATAAACCACAAGGTATTCTAAACCAATAATCCAAAGATTTTCGGTATGGCTAGAGTTGGCGTAGGCGAGGTAACTAATAATAACGATACCACTCCAAACTAAAGGAAACTTATAGTTGGTAAATACACTTATAATTAGAACCGTGGCAATATACCACGGATGTACCGTAGTGCTCATAAAAAGATAAAAACTAAAAGCAAATAACATGTGTGTTGTTAATTGTTTTGTAGTGGCATTTCTTTTAAAAAAAGAAAGAAACAAAATAAATACAAATACTATGGCAGGTAATAGTTTGCCAATAATAGCAATTTCGTTCCAGCCTCTAAACCAATAGCCTATTTCGCGCGCAATGTAGTAAATGCTCGCATTAAACTCGAAATTACCAAACCAAAGTCCCACCGTTTTAGAGTAATTATTAATAAACTCTAAGGAAAAGAAAGGTGCAAATAGGAGCAAGGTAGTCGCCCCAATAATGGTATAAAATGCAATTAACTGGGGCATTCCATTAAATACAGAAGTCTTAAGTTTCTTGTTTGTAGTGATGTTATCGATCTGAGACTTAGAGAGGCTAATAGGCACTCTAAACCATTTAAAAAATAAGGGTAAGAACATAAGCGGAACCAATTTGGTAGAAATCGAACAAGCAAAAACAATAGCCGCCCATTTCCATTTCCCCAAATGGATTAAATAGAAACTCCAAACTAGGAAAAAAATCATGACACTTTCGAAGTGTAGATTTCCTGTAAGTTCAATGATAATAAATGGATTTAGAACGTACCAGAAAATAGTATTTACCGAAATATTTAATTTTTCTAATAGTTTTTTTCCAAAATATAAAGTTCCAAAATCGGCTGCAATAATAAGTAAGCGTAATACCATCGCTGAACCAATAATACTTTTTTTAGCAAACAAACCAGCAATAATAAAGCACAACTGGTTTATAGGCGGGTAATTTGTAAAATGACTAGCATTTAATTGTTGCATGCCTATGTATAATTCTTGAGCTTGATTGATAGGGAATTCACCACGACTAATAAAAGATTCGGGGGTATATAGATAAGGATTGTAACCTTCAAGAATCATTCTGCCATCCCAAATAAAACGATAAAAATCTTGTGATAAATTAGGAATCGCTAACAGAAAAATAAATCGAAATAAAAACGCAATTAAAACTAAAAACTTAAAGTTGTTTTTATTAAGTTGAATGAGTTTGTAAAAAAAAAAGAATAAAATGCCAAATAGAGAAATAAGTTTTATATAGTCTGTTCTGGCTAAACTATAAGCAAACACACCGTACAAAAAACCACTTATTACAGCTAATAGTATTGAGGTTTTACTATTTTTTAATAAAGATGTATTTAGCATTTCACTTATCCTGATTTTCTATTTTGACCTTAGTTCGATATCACAGTTGTTTTATCTAAATAAAATTCAACAACTCTAAAGTCTAAATCTAAATAAAATCATCGATTTAAAGACCTTTCGACAGCGCTCAAGGAGATAAAACCCTATGATAATGAGTTTATTTAGATTATATAGGCTTTTCATTATATCAAAATCACGTTATTTTAAATTAAAAAGAAGCCTTTATCTTAATACAAAAGCTATCTAAAGCAATTTAAACTGAGTTTAGGCTTTAGAGGTTAATGATTTAAAAAACACAAAGCCAAAGCCAAAGAATAGCATTAAATGAAATGGGAATAAACCAAAATCTCCTCCTTGATCGCCTACAATAAAAGCACTGTACATTCCAAAGGCAAAATAAATCATTAATAAACCTTCAAAAATAACATTAAAGGAGATGTTCTTTTTAAGGTATTTGTTTCCTTTCCAGCTGTCTTTTATAGAATTAATATTGAATTTAGGGGTGCGAACAAATTCGCTGCGTTTGCCAATATGACCCTCAAGAACAGCTATAGAATTTTGTAACGAAAAGCCCATTGCAATAGAGAAGAAGGTGAAAAACATAACAATATACTGGATAAAGTTTTTTATACCACCACCATAGGTTCTTTTGTACATCGTCCAATAACAAATAAAGAAAATAACGGTACTTACAACAAAGAAACTCATAATGTAAAAATACGGACGTAAATGCGCGTATTCATTTTTTATATAGAGCATAGGAATGCTTAATACACCAACGATAAGTACGTTTAAAAACATGGTACTATTAAGTAAATGTAAGATGCCATGTACCTTTGTTTTTGAAGAAATATTTTTACTTTTAAGCACTTTCCACATCATTTTCCTAAAATTCTCAGCGCCTCCCTTGTTCCATCTAAATTGTTGTGATCGTGCTGCACTAATTACCACAGGTAACTCTGCAGGGGTTTCAACTTCTTCTAAATATTTAAATTTCCAGTTTTTTAATTGTGCGCGATAACTTAGGTCTAAATCTTCGGTTAAAGTATCGCCTTCCCAGTTTCCAGCATCAAGAATACATTGTTTTCTCCATACTCCTGCAGTACCGTTAAAGTTTATAAAATGGCCTTTGCTATTACGTCCTACTTGTTCTAATGTAAAGTGAGCATCTAAAGCAAAAGCTTGTATTTTAGTAAGGACAGAATAATCTCTATTAATGTGTCCCCAACGCGTTTGAACCACTCCTATTTGCGGATCTTTAAAATGCGGTATGGTGCATTTTAACCATTCTTTTTGCGGAAGGAAATCGGCATCAAAAATAGCAATAAACTCCCCTTTGGCGATTTCTAAACCTTCTTTTAAAGCCCCAGCTTTAAACCCTTGGCGGTTAGTACGGCGAATATGAACAATATCTAAACCGGAATCTTTTAGTAATTTTATTTGGGCGGCAGTTGTCTCTATAGTTTCATCGGTAGAATCGTCTAAAACTTGAATTTCTAATTTGTTTTTTGGATAATCTATTAAAGCAATATTCTCTAAAAGCCGCTCCATAACATACAATTCGTTATATACTGGAAGCTGAATGGTTACTATTGGTGTTTCGTGAGTGTTCGATAAGTCGAATTTAGGCGATTTGCAGACTTTTTTTTGGGCAGATAAATAATTAAATAGCAAATTTAGTTGAGCCAGTGCATACATGAAAATAAGTATGAGTGCTGTAGAATAGATGACTATAATGATGCTTTTTAAAATCACTTTTTAAAACTATATTTAAATATCCAACTTAATATCTTAAAGCCAGCAAAGATAGTACCTTTTAGAGTACCAGACACTTTTGAGACGCCAATTCTTTGTTTGTACCTTACTGGTACTTCTATATACGTTAATTTTTGCTTTAAAGCTTTGAGTTGCATTTCAACGGTCCAGCCATAGGTTTTATCTTCCATATTAAGCGCCACTAATTTATCATATTTAATGGCTCTAAATGGCCCTAAGTCTGTAAATTTAGCATTAAAAAACAACGTCATTAAAAAAGTAGCTAGCCAATTACCAAATACTTGTTGCGGCGTCATGGATCCACCTTCTCTAAGTCGTTTAACTCGAGCTCCAATTACAAAATCGATGTTCTCATTTAATATGGGCGCTACTAATTTGCTTAGCTCACTAGGGTAATCGCTGTAATCACCATCTAAGAATACGATTATATCTGGTTTGTTTTCAGGGATTAACGATTGTTTGGCAATGTATTCCATCCCTTTTAAACAAGCATAGCCGTAACCTTTTTTGTTTTCAAATAAGACAGTTGCACCTGCGCGTTTAGCATTTTTTGCAGTATCGTCTACAGAATCGTTATTCACTACAATAACTTCTTGAACTGTTTTAGGAATATCTGCAATAACTTGACCTATGGAATGTTGTTCGTTAAATGCAGGGATGATGACTTTTATATTGGTCATTTAAGGTCGCTTAGTTTATTTTCTTTCTTAAAAGAAGCAACATCTGTCCATTCTTTAATCTGTTGTCCCGCTTCAAATTTTTTAGCAGCAATTAGTTTTTCATTTTCATAAATTAAGCAATACCCATTTTTCACATTATTTTTTAGTTGACATTTATGATCTATTTTTTCATTTTGGTCATAATAGAGCCACCAATTTGTTTTTTTACCATTAATAAAATGACCTTCTTTAGTTTTTTTTCCTTGTAATGAGTAATACAACCAATAGCTTGTCATTTTTCCTAGAGTGTATTGCCCAGCCTTTTTTAAGTTTCCGTTTTCAAAATAATACCTCCAATATTTTATTTCTTGGCCATTTTCAAAGTAGCCCTCAGATTTTACTTGGCCATTTTGGTAATAAGATTTCCAGTAGTTGTTTTCTAAACCATTTTTAAAATTACCTTCAGATTTTATTTGAGCATTTTCGAAATAAAATCTCCAGTAGTTATGGCGCTTGCCATTTAAGTACGAGCCTTCTTCAACTAATTTGTTCTTTTCTTTATATAATTTCCAATGATTGTTTTTTTGGTCTTCTATAAAATTCCCTTCCGTTTTTATGTTACCGTTACTATAGAAAAATTGCCAATGGTTTGTTTTTTTACCATTTATAAAATGGCCTTCGGCTTTTAAATTTCCATTGGTGTAGAAAAATTGCCAGAACTCAGTTTCAATATTATTATGGTATTTTCCTTTTTTTTCTATCTCTTTATTTTCGTAATAATATTTCCAGAATCCAGTTTTTACCGAACCAATTAACCACCCTTCGGTCTTTAAATTGCCATTTTCATAATATGTTTTGATATAGTTTTTTTCTGCAAAGCCGTATTGACTTATTAAGAAAAGCACTATAACTATTACATTTTTCATCTTAAGAGTTTCTTTTTTAATGTGTTACTGCAAATTTAATAACAACTGAATAAAATGTAATAATTTTAAGACATAAATTACTTCCTATTTACCAAATCCATTAAATCAACATCATTACCTAATAAAATCTCTGTCGGATTTATTCTCCCTTCCATACTATCATTCTCTAATTTTAACACACCTCTTGGACAAACGGCACTACAAACCCCACAACCTACACAACTAGAGCGTACAATATTCTCTCCTTTCTGTGCATAAGC
>CALDCO010000148.1 GCA_937937185.1 uncultured Flavobacteriaceae bacterium | reverse complement strand
AAGTTGAATTCTAGTACCATAGCCTTGTCCTCTATCTGCGCCACAAACTTCGGTTGGGGTTTCAAAGTCACCATTAGAAATAATTTCATCTCCACATGTCGATTGTGAATGAATTATAAATGGAAAAGATAAAAATAGTATGGTTATGAATAAGTTAAATTTTATATGAGTAATATTCTTAGGAATCATAATTTAAAAACAAATAAAAATTAACTTAATGGTGAAAAAATAGTCTAATTTTTTAAAAATAGTATTTAAGAATTAAAAATAATTAACATTTAGAATAACTGCATAAAAATCAGATAAAAAGTAATTTTCTCTGATTTTAAGAATATAATCATATTTATAGTTAATTGAATATTAGGGTTTTATATAAAAGTGTCTTGTTATATCAAGCTAAGCAGCAGCTTTAGAGGCTTTTTTTGTGTTTTTTTTAGTTCTTCTCGTTCTTGTTTGATAAGTGCTCTTCCGATTACTACAATTGAAGATAATAATTTTGCGAAAAATAATTAATTTTCATTAATCTAACGTGAGTTCAATATAAGAAAATTTACCTCAGTCAGTGATTTTCGATAGAAAATTGTATCGAAGACCAGTAAATTTTCAATCAAAGCCTAATTTCGATACAGTTTTTCTTCGTTGACTTTGAAAAACCACTCAATTTGATGGCTTTTTCATTCTAATCTCAGATCGAAATCACGTTAATCTAAGTTTTTTTCGGCTTGCTCACACAGCTAAGAAATATAACAATGCTGTATTCGTTTTTAATATTGCTTAACTATTTATGAACTAACTATGACTTCATAAAAATCATTAAGCCACATCTAGCTTTAAAAACTGTACCTCATATAGGTTTTTATAATAGCCATTTTCTTTTTTAAGAAGCTGCTCATGAGTCCCTTGTTCTACAATTTCGCCAGCATCCATAACAATAATATTATCGGCTTTTTGAATGGTGGCCAGGCGGTGTGCAATAACGATAGAAGTCCTTCCTTTGGTAATCTTATCAGTAGCATTTTGTATGAGCTGCTCAGAATAAGAATCGACAGAAGAGGTAGCTTCATCTAAAATTAAAATACTAGGGTTAGTAACATAAGCTCTTAAAAATGAAATGAGTTGTCGTTGCCCAGAAGAAAGCATAACACCGCGTTCTTTAACATTATAATGATAACCATTAGGTAGGCTAGTTATAAATTCATGAATTCCTATTGCTTTGGCAGCCTCTATAACTTTAGCTTCAGAAATTTTAGGGTTATTAAGAGTAATATTGTTTAATATCGTATCGGCAAATAAAAACACATCCTGTAACACTACGGCTATTTGACTTCTTAGCGACGCCAATGTTACGGTATTTATATTGGTATTATCTATAGTTATGGTTCCAGAATCTATTTCATAAAAACGATTTAGCAAATTAATTACTGTAGATTTTCCAGCGCCAGTAGAACCTACTATAGCAACCGTTTCTCCTGCTTTAACATTAAACGATACCTTTTTTAGCACTTTTTCATTTTCAATGTAGCTAAATTCAACATTGTTAAAAGATAAATCGCCTTTAAAATGAGCCGCTTCAATGTGTCCAGTATCATCTATTTGCGAGGTGGTATCAATCACTTTAAACACGCGATTGGCCGCAACCATTCCCATTTGGAGGGTATTAAATTTATCGGCTATTTGCCGTAATGGGCGATACAATTTTGGAGTCATCATTATAAAAGCAAACAAGTCTCCTGCTGTTGCGGTATTATGAAGTACCACATTTAATCCGCCAAACCAAACGACTAACCCTAAGGTAATTGAGGATAATAATTCTGCGATTGGAAAAAAAATAGAATTATACCATACGGTCTTAATCCAAGCTTTTTTATGCCTCGAATTTATCGATTTAAAATTGTTGTACTCGGTTTCTTCTCTGGTGAATAACTGTAGTATTTTCATTCCGGTAATTCGCTCTTGTACAAACGAATTAAGGTTAGAAACCTCGGTTCGAACATCTTCAAAAGCCCGCTTCATATACCGCTGAAAAATTTTAGTGGCATAAAGGACTATAGGAAGCATTAAAAAAACAATTAAACTTAACTGCCAATTCATGTAGAGCATCACCATAGAAATTACAAACATGACCATAAAATCTCTCGCTATCATAAATAATGCTTCACCAAATACGGCACCAATACGCTCCATATCTGTTACGGCTCTGGTTATTAAAACCCCTACAGACGAGGTGTCGTAATATTTCATTTTAAACTTTAGCATGTGGTTAAATAATTTAACGCGAATATCTTTAACCATGCTCTGCCCGAGCCAAGCAGAATAAAAAATAAACAAAAACTGAAAAACAACTTCAACACAAAGCAAAACGATCATTAATATAATAAGCGATAAGAACCCTTCTTCTACACGATTAGTTATGTTTTCATCAACAATAACTTGCAATATATAAGGCATTGTCGTACTTAAAATACCTAAAATTAAAACCGCGATTATTAACCCATAAAACACAATTCTATAGGGCGAAGTATAGCGAAACAATCGTTTAAATAAATTAAGATCAAATATGTTTTCTTTTTTTTTGGTCATTTCGTGTTTCAATCTAGGATAGCCGTCTTTTAAATGAAATTAATTAGTGTTTAATAGTTTCAGGATACGTTACTTTTGTTAAATATAAGGCAAAGCCAGGAACAGAGGTTCCGGCTTTTCCTCTATTTTTAGATTTTATAATGTCGTGTAGGTCTTCTGGTTTTAATTTACCTGTTCCTACATTTAATAAAGTACCAACTATAGCTCTAACCATATTTCTTAAAAAGCGATCGGCAGTAATTGTAAATTGTAATTCATTAGCATTAATTTCCCAATTCGCTTTCATAATATTACAATTAAAAGTCTTTACATTGGTTTTTGTTTTAGAAAAACATTCAAAATTGGTATACTCAAACAATATTTTAGTAGCAGTCTTCATTGCTTCAAGGTCTAATTTTGGCTTTACATAATGCGCATAATCATAACTAAACACGTTTTTTTTTAAAGCAATTCTGTACAAATAAGATCGGCTAAGGGCATCAAATCGGGCATGTGCCTCTGGCTTTACTTTAAAGACTTCATTGACCACTATTGTTTTAGGTAAAATGGCATTAAGCTTATAAACAAACGTTTTAGTTTCAATTGTAGTATCTTCATCAAAATGGGCAAATAACTGCAGGGCATGAACGCCAGCATCTGTTCTCCCTGCTCCAACAACGGAGACTTTTCTTTTTAATAATGTTGATAATGCTTCCTCTACAAATTGTTGTACAGAAATGGCATTAGGCTGATTTTGCCATCCGTGATAGTCTTTACCATTATATGAAAGTTCAATAAAATATCGCAAGTAAAGTTTTATTTTTGCTCTTTTAAGAAACAAAGATAATGTATTCTAACGGAAGCTTAAT
>CALDCO010000147.1 GCA_937937185.1 uncultured Flavobacteriaceae bacterium | reverse complement strand
AGGGTAACTTGCACCTATTACCGTACCATCTGGGTTAACTCCAGTTGGTCCTACAACACCGCCAAAGGTACCATCGCCATTACTATCGGCATTGGCATCATCGTAAGCTTCATTAGCATCTACACAACCATCATTATCGCTATCTGGATCTAAGTAATCTGGTGTTCCGTCTTGATCAGTATCTTCAGCAATACACGAAATATATAGACCTATTGGTCCTCTTTGCGGGTTTCCAACAGCGTTCATATTATCAGGAGATGTTGTAAACCTAATTGTAAGTGAAGAAACAAAATCTTCTGTAATTATAGACCATTGAGAATCTGCAATAGAAATATGTTGGCCTGCAATATTAGGAATAAAAGACAAAGAACTCGTGTTATTGCCTGTTACTGATTTTAATTCTGGTCCTGTATCTAAATTACCATCACCATCTAAATCATCGACATCATTAATTAATACATTTGAAATCACAGGAGCATTGGCTATTAATGGAGCACCATCAGTTGTTAATGTCCATTGTTCACCTTCATCAAACCATCCACTAATTTCTGCTTGCGATAAATTTAATGTAACAGGTGAAGAAAAAGTAACTTCATATTCCATGAATTCTTCACTTCCAGGGTTTTGTCGAATTACACCTAGCCCTAATGATCCGCTAGCTGTCCCTAAAGGTCTGCTCGGGTCTGTTGAAGTGGATGTTGAAGTGATTTCTGCTGAAAAAGTATGATTGCCAGTTATTACAACATCGGTTATCGTAGTGTTTGTAGGAGAAATACCTGATACATCTAAAGTAAAATCTCCACATATTATAGATTCATTATCGTCGAGGATTCCGTCATTATCGTCGTCTAGATCTGTAGCGTCATCGATTCCATCGCCATCTGTATCTGCTAAAAAACTTAAGATTGCACTATTTTGCACATCGGCACAGACATTATCAGGGTGGGTAACAATCACATTATATACATTGCCGTCTAAACCTGTATTATCTGATATGTTTAATGTTGCTGTTGTCGTACCACTATATACACCTCCATCTGCTAAATCTACCCCATTTTCTTGCCATTGGTACACTAAAGTTCCCGACACATCGGTTGCTATAGGAATCGTATAATCGGGAACGCCCGCTGTAAAAGTTGTTGTGCTTACTGCGCTAGCCACTACTGTAAACATTACTGGATTACCAGGTAATTCTGATTGAGTGCTTGGAGCTGTCGTTACTGTTACTTGTGTCGCTGTAGTCACATCTGCATTAGTACCTGGATACGTTGCTCCTATTACCGTACCATCTGGATTTACTCCGGTTGGCCCTACAACTCCACCATAGGTGTCATCGCCATTAGTATCGGCCATGGCATCATCGTAAGCTTCATTAGCATCTACACAACCATCATTATCGCTATCTGGGTCTAAGGAATCTATAATCCCATCACCATCAGTGTCCACACATCCAGATACCGAGATATCATCTATAAAATTACCTTCTGTGTTATCACCTGATGCTGTACTTACCGCTTCAAATTGTATTCTAGTGGTGGTTTGCCCTGCAGGTACCGTATAATTACCTATCACGAAATTCCAAGCGGCATTCGTAGTAGCTACCGTTTCAACTATGGCTAGAGGACCAACTACGGGCCCTATTAACACATTCATAACATCTGGAACAGTTGCGCTTGATCGCCCTCTGTGCGCGAAAGAATAATCTAATATGCTACCAGGAACTGTAATTATGTCTTGAAATAATGCCGCCGTAACATTTGCATTTATCTCGGCATAATTATTCCCTTCAAATGTAGGAAAATTCTGCGTTCTTCCTATCTCAATTTCGTTGTCGGCAGCAGTTGTAAACCAATTAGGGACATCTCCCTCGTTAAAAGTACCTGCAAATGTAAATGCCTGAACAGCTGTAGGGTTTAGTTGAGCTGGTGTAGGTGGGTTGTTAGGGTCTGTATCTACTATGTAAACAGGCGCTTCAAAACTTCCATTTAATAAATTAGCAGTACCTCCACATTCAACACTATCTAATATTCCATCGTTGTCATCATCTAAATCTATATCATCATCGATATTATCTCCATCTGAATCCATAAAAACTGGAGAGGGAATACGGGGTGTTTTTGTAGCCCCTGAGGTTGGATAAATAGTAACATTTTCAGTCAATTCTGAGTTGCTATTTTCATCAACCGCAGGTGTTGTAGATCTAGAAGATTCCAATTCGGCTGTGGTAGTATTTATAACAACATTATTGTCTGTATTTATTAAAGTTGTATCGAGAGGTAAGGAAAATACATCTCTACCTCCATTTATAATACTTGTTGTTCTTTCATTTTCGAACCAAATTGTAGGGAAATTATTTCCAGCTTCACTAGTTACAGCAAAAGTCTTCCCATTAACATTGGGATAAAAAATAACAGTAAATAGTAAAAGCAGCCTTTTAAATAAGGTTCTCCTCTTTAACGATAGATAGGTAATTTTTTTCATATTTAAATAATAATATTTTTTTAGCTTACCAAAAGTAAGACTATATTTAGAATTAAGTAAGGTTTTCTTGTTAAGAACCCGAAACTAAATTTCCCACGAAGAAAAGGGTTTCTTGTTTTTTAACTAACATTTGTTTGGGGGAAAAAAAAATAAATCGTTTAAATACCTATTTATTAGATAAAATGAATGTTTTTTTGTTTTTATAAAAATCGCATCTATAAGTTAAGGTTGAATTTTATTCAAATTTATACAGTTAAACCATTAATATGGAGCATGAAGAAAAAATTATATAAAAAAATGAATTACAATTAGTTACAAAATTTATTTGATTATTAGATTTCAATTTAATAAAGACGAGCTGTATTAAATACGATATTGCCAAACCTTAAGGGCACTATGTTTTAAGCAGATTATTATGATTACAACACATGAATTCAATTAAGGTTTATCCGTTAGGTTAGTAATAACTTTAATTAAGATTTTAGAATGGATCACTTTTTTATAACCTCAATTTGAGTTATTTGTATGATTTTATAGAGATGCTTTACAAATTCTTTAGGAGTAAAATACATTAAGGGGAACGTTAGCTCCCTTAATTTAAATCCAGATGCATCCTTTTTTATTTATATTCCAAAATAAAAAAAGCGGTTTTTGTCTTACTAATAATTACAATTTGGGTAAAAGGGCTATGGCATCGCATCAATACTAATATTATCCAGCTCGTATGTTCCATCAAAATCTATTTCGTCACTACCTCTATATCTAAAGGCAATATGTATCGTCCCTGTACCGCAAGACAAATTCACGTTTCCTGAAGGAAACCAACGGCTAAACAGGTCACTATCTTGCACCACATATGCCGCTGGCAAAAGCCCCCAATTAGCATCAGTTATGGTGGACTGGGTCCCCTCCCAATTTGTTGAAAATAAAATTTCTAAATCACTCCCGTCGGCAAAGCTATTAGAGGTTTCAAAACTAATAGATACCCCTTTATTAGTTGTTAAATTAATTGCTGGAGTAATGAGCCATGCCACAGCGCAATCGTCTCCAGAATTTGAAGAGGTCATTCGTGCCGATATGCCTTGAGATGGGTTCGACCCCTGCGAAGTATAAGCTTCCCAGCCTTTAGTCCCTAATTGAACATAATTGGTCCAACCGTTACCCGTTATTAATTCCTTATTCGTTTGAGATTCGAAATCGTCTGAAAATAAATTAACCGTTCCAGGAGTATCGACTGTACTGCAATCTAATTCTTCCATATCACAACGCAAGGCCTCTGTAAAATTTAAATCACTTGGAGCGTTTATTATTATGGTATAGAATGTATCGAAGAAATTCCGAACTAGAATACCGTCTAGCGTACCACTATTCATTGGCAATAAAACCGATTTAAAATCTGAAAACGTGCTGGTACTTAATATTACTGATCCACCCGATCCATCTTGAGTACAACTCTCCAAAAGACGCTCTCCGTTAAATTGATCGTTACTTTCTGCCGCAAATGTTTTTTGATGGTCTCCTAAAACTTCTTTTTTGTTAAATTGAACATCATCTAAACGAATAAATAAATTTTCTAATGTATTAGATAAATGGCATATAGAAATGGGTTTGGGCACTATACGTGCCACCTCATCGCTTTTTATGATGTGATTATTAATATCTGAAGGTGGGATTCTAACAATGGTATTCCCTTCTAAACGTCCCAATTGAATGACTCCATTTAATAACCCAACCGACAGGCCATCTAATTTAACATATACTTTTCTGCCTAATTCATATTTTGTAAACAGTGGCGTCCTATCAACCTGAATAGAGATTCCTGCTGTAGGATTTTCGGGTTGATCTTGAAGGATTAATTTTTTGAAAAAATTCCCTCCTTCATCACTAGAAATCACATAGCCTTCCATTATATTATCTGTGTCTTGAAACGTTATAGTTTTTTCTGTTTGATTGTAATTTCCTAAAACAGCACCTATGGATACTATTGTGCCTTTAATGTTTGGTTTTTGAATTGTCGTATTTGGCAAATCGAATTCATCATCGCTAATGCATGCCGCTAAAAACAGCATATTAAATACTACTAATAGGGCGTTTTTTAAATTTAATGTTTTCATGTGTTCTGCGTTTGTATTTTTATTAAAACCTCATATAGAGATTAAAGTAATAGGTTGTTCCATTACCAAAATAATAGCGGTTGCCAAAAATGGGGCCGTGAACGCTATTTTGTTCTTTTAACTGACTGTTATAATCGACACGTCTTGATTGTTCAAAACCGCCCGTTTTATAAGTTTGATTAAGGGCATTATTTACAGTGGCGAAAAAACCGATATAGTTCTTTTTTATACGCCAAGACTTTCCACCCGAGAGATTTACTAAAAAATAATCGTTAAACTGTTCTTGTTTTAATAAGGCTTTAGCTGTGGCTTCATCAAAATTATTAACTGGCAGTCCGCTTAGTGTTCCTCCTGCTTTAAAAACCCTATCAGGAATTAACTCTTGATCTAAAGCAAAGGCATCACTGCGTTTTAGTGCACTTATGTTTGAATACGAGTTTGAAAAGTAATTACCCGTAACATTGAGATTCCAGAATTTTTCATCGTTGTATTGAAAACCTATTTGATAGGCGCGTTCTGGACCCGCAGCAACATGATAATTTTTTAAGGTCGCTTTGCCGTTACCAAAACTTAACGGTTTTAGTAAGTCGTCGCTCGTGTAGTAAAGATTTGGGTTATTGGTGTATGTATATTCGCCAACTGAAGCTACCGCTTTTAATTTAAGCGAAGGCACTACCTGAGCTTGAATTCCTAATTCTAAACCCCTATTTCGTTTGTTAATCGCAGTCATAATTTCCTGAACAAAGAGTCCAGAGGCTGCTTCGGTAAAGAAAAAATTCAAATTATTGCCTTCGCTAAAACCAATATGATACCCTGTTAAACGTGCTTGTATTAGAGGTGTTCTATAAATATAACTCAAGTCTAAATTTTGTATTTTCTCGCTAGTTAAACCAATTATTGTATTATTGTTTTGCCTTGCGTTTTCAAAGGTATTTCTTAGGGTAGGCGCTTTTTCAAAATAGCCAGTATTAAAATTTAATAGCTGCCTTCCTGTAATTTTATAAGTTGCCCCACCTTTAAAACTGGGCGTTATAAAACTTAGCTTTTCGCTCTCTCCAAACGATAAGTTTCCTTCGTAATAACCATTTTCATACAATCCGTTTCTTTGGGAATTGGTTTGAGAAACATTGGCTGCAATAAAAAAATCTATTTTATTGTATTTAAATTGAGCTTGAATAAAAGCGTTTAATACACTCGCCTCTATTTCATAGTTATATTTGTAACGATCTCCTTCTTTCACTATTCTATTAGGAGTTCTAATGTTAGACTGTGCCAAGTTGGTTATATTCTGGGAAGGATCGGTTTCTTCAGCAAAAAAATCGATATCTAAATAGCCCGTTCCGCCCAATAAATCTTTTATTTTGGCATAATTCTCACTCTTTAAATGCCTAAAACTCACCCCTGCATTTAAATGAATGTCGTCATTATACTGGGTATCAAAAATAGAATTTACGGTAAGTTGTTTATCATCTACCCTATCTTCTTGAATAACATATATTGAATTATGACCTTGGTCTCTCAAACTTTTATTTGCACTGTAAATGGCCTCCCAATCCATTTGTCCGTCATCTTCTATCTTTTGTTTGGCTTTAAATGCTTGTTCAAAATTAAAAGCTGTGGGCGTTTCTTTATTAAGCAAAAAACTTGGTAAGTTTTGATAATACGTTGGCAAGACCACACTACCGCCACCTAAATAGGCATTTTCACCATTAAATGTCACTAAACGTGTGCCGCCATTATCTATTCTAGTCGTTCCTATGGCTCCAAATTGGTAGCCAATATTAGTATTCAAATTGGTTTTCCCCGAAATGGTCCAATAATGATTTAACATTAATATGGGTTCTTCTATATTACGAATGCTGGAGTTTCTTAACTCCCCGTTTAGTGTTCCCCATAACGGATTGTATTGGTTGCCTTTTATCCTAAATACCTCATCTGTAATTGCTGTGGAGCGCCCCACTCTATTTTTTGCATAAATGGACAAAAAATTTAGGCTATGCTTATCGTTTATTTGCTTTTCTACTGAAATTGATAATGAATTAGCATCGTATAATGTGCCTTCAACATAACCTCCATTTCCAAATCTTCGAGAACCTATCGCTGCATAAGACCATCCTTTTTTTGAAATTCCAGAGCTGTAACTTGCCATAAATCTACCTTGATAACTTCGGTTTGCTGAAGCCATAGAAATACGACCGCCTTTTCTGTATTTTGAAGCCCTCATTGTTATGGCATTAGCGCCTCCCACATCTCCAAAAGTGTGATCATTTGGCGATATACCCATGGTATAATCTTGATTTCGCTGTAAATCGTTAAGCCCACCCCAGTTACTCCATAATGGCCTCCCAGTAAACAACTTATTCATTTCAATACCATTAATTAACAGTTTGCCATTAGCACTGGGCAAGCCTCTTGGCCTAAAAAAAGTAGCACTAAAATCGTAAGCAGCAGCCTTTAAAAAAACATCTCTAGAGGATTGTAATAGTCCTGAAACATTTCCAGAAAGAACAGGGTCTTCGCTATTTAGCTCGTTTTCAGAAATGGATATGATAAATAATGCTTCTGTATCACTATCGTCAAAAGACAGTGTCATATTCTCAATATTAACGACTTTGTCTTTATTAATTACTATTGGATAGCGTTTGTCTTGATATCCAGGTTTGGATAATTTCAAAACCTGCTCGCCGAGCTTTAAGTTTTTAAAAAATGTAAATTGTCCTTTATTATCGGTGAATTTGTATTGCCCCGTTTCCTCTATAGTCACTTTTACCTGAGAAAGTGGTGCACCAGAAATAGCTTCGTAAATGCTTCCTTTTACAAGTGTAGTTTGCGATAATGTATTAGTAGAATAAAGAATTAAAAGGAGCGCTATGCTTAGTCTTTTAATCATGTTAAATAGCATTAGTAATAGATTTCTCTATTAATAATAGCTGTCTTTAGGAATTTCAAATTTACGTTTTTTAATTATTAAATGGCTACTTTTAGCGCTTATTTTAGAACTTAAGTCTTCGAAAAAAACTACAACACTCTGTTAATGAGAAAATTAAACATATTAGTATTTGTTTTTATTATTCTTAAAAATACAACTGGCTTTTCTCAAAATAAAAAATTTAGAGCCCATACTATTGCTTTTTACAATTTGGAAAATTTATTTGACCCAGAAGACGACCCTCATAAATATGATGAAAACAGCCCTTTAATGGCTATAAAAAAAGACCGCCTTAAAATTTATAAAAAGAAAGTTCAAAATATGGCTCGTGTTATTGCAGACATAGGCCAAGAGTTGACTAATAATACACCAGCCATTGTTGGAGTTGCTGAAATAGAAAATAGTACTGTACTTGAAGCCTTAGTAAATGATGCTTCACTTGTTAATAAAAATTATGGAATGGTTCACTTTGATTCTCCCGACCAGAGGGGTATTGATGTTGGTTTACTTTATCAAAAACGTTTATTTATCCCTACTCATAAAAGTAGGCATGCTTTAAAAATTTATAATTCAACCACTCAAAAACGAATCTACACTCGAGATCAATTACTGGTTAGCGGAAAATTAGATGGAGAACTTATTCATATTTTGGTTAATCACTGGCCTTCTCGTCGTGGTGGAGAAGCCTCTAGCAAGTGGAAACGCGAGGCTGCTGCTAAATTGAATAAACGCCTTATCGATTCGATACAATCAAAAAATCCCTATGCTAAAATTATCACTATGGGCGATTTAAATGACAATCCTACCAATTCTAGCATTAAAAAAATATTAGAAGCTAAAGGCAAAAAGAAAAATATTGGATTAAAAGGCATTTATAACCCCATGGAAGCGTTCTACAAAAAAGGATTAGGATCTAATGCTTATGCAGACAGTTGGAGCTTGTTCGATCAAATTATGATCACTCAGCCTTTTCTAGACAAAGACTATTCTTCTTTTCGCTTTTATAAAGCTGGAATCTTTAATAAAAATTACCTCGTCAATAAAAAAGGACGGTTTAAAGGCTATCCGCTACGTAGTTTCGCTGAAGGCGGATTTACTAACGGTTATAGCGATCACTTTCCCGTTTACATTTGCTTAATTAGAGAAGTGACTGATTAACGATTAACGATTGTTGATTGTTGATTGTTGATTGTTGATTGTTGATTGTTGATTGTTGATTGTTGATTGTTGATTGTTGATTGTTGATTGTTGAAGTTTTATTTTTTTCAATCAAAAGCCATAAATAAAAACTAAAAATTAAACCTTGCTCATTGGCAATTGCTAATTGTACATTGCTAATTGCATATTGTTAATTGCCCATTGCTAATTTGTTGAAAAACCATTTTAAAACCAAGTGCTCCAAGGGATTTTAGCCAACACTAACAATAAGGCTAGTGAATAAAAAATAGCGATCATTTTTAGTTTTGCGCCAGAGGTTAATTTCTTTTTGTGTTTTGAATAACCTACAGTTATAAATACTACGGCCAATATCATTGCTACTGGATGTTCTACAACATTAGATCGCATTGCAGAATTACCCATAATCTCTTTCATACCCATTTCTCCAAAATAATCTGCAGAAACCCATAATACAATTCCTATGAGTAATTGAATATGTGAAACAATTAAGGCAAATAAAGACACTCTAAAATCTCGAGCTGCATATTCTTTTTTTCCTATTGTTTTTACAACAGCATTAATTGTTGCTAATACTAATATTAAAAAGACCAAATAAGCCCAATATGAGTGTAATACCTTTACTGTTGAGTACATATTCTATTGTTTTGTGTTAATTATAAAAACAAATGTAATGAAAAATCGTATCACCTTACTACGCAATTTTTTAGAATGTTGCTTTCCTTTGTATGGAAGTAAATACCATCTTAACTTTAAAATAAAAAACAGTTATGGGTTAGTTAGAAATAACAATCTTACGTCTATTTTCATTACCAAACTCATCCACAATTGTAATTAAGTGTTCTCCAATTCCTGGAATAATAGCAAGATCATGTAACTCTTTAGTAGTACCAAGGTAGGTTTTATCTAAATACCAATAAATTTTTGATTCTGGTTTAGAGTGCGCTACTTTTAAAACCAATTCGTTTTTAGTTTCATTAAAATCTTTAGGTAAGTAAATTACAGATTCTGCTTTGGGGTAAATAAATTCCATTCTTACGCTGTTTTCACCCAAACAGTTATTTCTGTAAGGTGGCAAGGGTTTGTAAAATGGGTTTTTCGATTTGTAATAAAATTCCATTAATGGCGGCAAGGCAAACCACGATTTATGAGTCATTGTATTTAAATCTTGACAAGAAGAATTCACTTGAAAACTTTCACTTTCGTCTAAATGTACTAAAACATGATAAGGGCATGGTTTTGTTTTTAAGCCACTAGCCTGAATAAACTCTTGCTTTTTTTCTGTACAATAAGTATTGGCTCTATAGCCACTTTTATTACAAATAGCCACTTCCTGCATCTCATCTAAAGGTTTTGCAAACCATTCGCTATTAGGCAAAACATCAAACACATCAAAGAGTATAGGTGCTGCGGCTTGTACTCCAACTAGCCCTGGTCTACCTTCACCATCGGCATTGCCTACCCACACCCCAACAACATAGTCTCTGGTAGTGCCTATAGCCCAGGCATCTCTATAGCCATAACTGGTCCCTGTTTTCCAAGCAATTTGTTTGGAGTCGTCATAAAACTCCCAATTTTCATCACTTTCGGGTCTATTCACCTCTTTTAAACTTTCATAAGTTAAATAAATAGAGGCGGCATCGAAAAGTGTTTTTTCGGTTGATTTTTTCCCAAAATCTATAGTTTCGGAAGCAAAAAAAGTGGGCTCGCTAAATTCGTTAGAAAAATACTCACTAGAGCTTTCATTAAAATGATTTAAAGTAGAAGACAGGTTCGCATAGCTTTTACATAAATCCCAAAGGCTACTTTCTGCACCTCCTAAAACAAGAGATAACCCATAATGATTGGCATTGTATTTAATGTCTTTAATTTTTAAGGCTTTTAAATAATGATGAAACCGGTCCAACCCAAATTCTTGAAGCATGCGCACCGAAGGCACATTTAAAGATCGAGACAAAGCACGTTTTGCAGGCACGGCACCATCAAATTCTTTATAATAATTTTCTGGCGAGTAACTTCCAAATTGAGTGGGAACATCTGCAATTAAAGTGTTGGGAAGCATCTCGCCTGCATCTAAAACCGCTGCATATAAAAAGGGTTTAAGAATGCTTCCTGTACTACGTCCTTTATTAATAACATCAACATCTTTATGATGTGCTTTATCTGTAGGAGAGTTTCCAATGTAAGTGAGAACTTCTCGAGTTTTTACATCTAAAACGAGTACAGAAATATTATAAATCTCGTTGTCTTTTAAATGATTATAATGGTTTTTCACAATAGTATTGGCTTGTTCTTGATACCTTTTATTAATTGTTGTAGGTGTGTGTTTTCCTTTGTGAGTTTTAGAAATGCGTTGCAATAAATGTGGTGCAATTTGAGGCAACGGATACGGTTTTTGAGGTAAATCCTCAGCAATTGATAACTCATAGGTGAGTGTATCTATAATTTGTTTGTCTAATAGTTTTTTTAATAATCGATTTCTTTTATTTAATAATCGTTGCTGATTTTTTCCAGGATAGATTAAACTTGGTGCGTTAGGAAGCACTGCTAAAGTGGCACTTTCTGCCCAAGACAATTCGTTAGCGTTTCTATTAAAATAACGCCAAGAAGCGGCATCAAGTCCTACGACATTACCACCAAAAGGTGCATGATTGGTATAAAGCGATAAAATCTTTTCTTTATTATGTTTAAATTCTAAGCGCGTTGCTAAAATAAGCTCTCTAAGTTTTTCAAAATAAGTACGAGGTTTTCCTTTTCTAGCCAATCGAATGGTTTGCTGCGTTATGGTACTTCCGCCTCGCTTTATCTCACCAGAGTTAATATTGTCTCTTAGGGCTTTAAAAATAGAAATGGGATTAAACCCTGGATGCTTATAAAAGTATTCGTCTTCAAACTGAATAATGCAGGTTTTAAATTTCTCTGGAGTGTTATCATTTTCAGGAAATCGCCATTGCCCATCTTTAGCAATTTGAGCGCCTAATAATTCATTGTTTTTACTCGTAATAACAGTAGCTGTAGGATCTTTAAATAAACTGTTAGGAATACTAAAATAATACACCAATACTAGCACCGCAATAATTGCAGATTTTATTTTGTGGTGTTTTATATGTGCTATTATTTTGTTCATTTTTGTACTCGTCTATTTAACCCTTCCGTCTTTAATTCTTTATCAGAATTAAATCCACCTTTCCCTTTTAAAGGGAAGGAGTTTTATTTTATGGTTTTATCTTTCATATTAACTTCTTTTTAGATTGTGAAAAACTCTCCTCCTTTTGAAGGAGGAGTGGATTCTTTTGAATATCTTCAAAAGAAGACGAGGTGGCTAAACTAGACTTAGCGTCTCTTTTGTAATTCTTTTTAACTCACGAACTCATATTCCCTCTCTACTTTACATACCCTAACAGAGTACCATTTATACCATTGTTTTATGCCTAATTTCTGCGCTATTTGGTGATCGCTTTGCTGTTTCCATTTTGCTATTGCTTCTAGAGTTTTCCAATAACTAACCGTGATTCCAATGGTATCTCTTGCACTGTCTATACGTATAAAACCGTCTTGTTTTTCTGCTAGTATTTCCATAAGATTCGCCATTTTAGAATATCCAGCATCGTTTTCTGTCATTTTTGAGGTAAATATTACCGCATAATAGGGTTTAAAAACTTTTTTCATAATGTCATTCCCGAAGGCGGGGATCTTTTTAAATTTTGTTATACTTATTTTTAGCCACGAATACACGAATATTTTCTTTATAAAATTCTTGTAAATTACTGCTATTCCCAGTAATTATCGTGAGTAATCAAATAACAGAGGTCAATATCTTTTTATTTCTCAACCGTGATCCATTGCCCCTTGGTTCTTACTAAATAATCGTTATCGTACATCGCTTCTGCTTGTATTCCTGGAAGATAATAACGCCCTAAATAGGCTGCATTTAACATGACATTAAATGTCTTGGCACCATATTTTCCTTTCTTTCCTAAATCGAAATAAAAGTTTACGCGATCGTCTCGAATATCTTTAAATCGTGCTTGACTTGTTGTTGCATCGCCAAAGGCCGTAAATCGGGTATTTATAATTTCCCATCCTGAAGGAAAAATTTGGGTTAATGCCACATCCTTCACACGATTGTTTTTTAAATTGCTTACGCTTACTGTTGCCACAAAATCCTGACCTTGTTGAAGTTTTGAAACGTTAATCTTATTGCCTTTTAAATCTTTATAAATTACACTAGCACTTAAGCCACGTTGTGAGATCAATTCCTTTCCTAAGGGTAATTTTCCCGAATTCAATATACGCACATAAACCACATTGTTTTTATTGCTTTTTATAGTTATTGTATTAATACCATCAACAATTGATAAATCCCGTTGCGCAATGGCGCTTTTAGTGACAATTTTTTGTGTTTTTCCGTTATTTGTAAAACTTAAATCGAGTGCTTTTCCCCCATTAGCTTTTACCATTTTTGCCATTGCCAATAAGCTGTAAGCGGTTGTTTGCGTACTCATCCATCGGTTCGTATTTGATAAGTCTTTAGCAATGGTTTCTGCGATACTTCTAACGCGACTATCTTTGGTAATCACCATGGTTTCTAATGCCATGGCTCTATTTCTATCTACAGACCCATAGGTATAATAATTCGATCTCGGCGGTTTAAATTCGATGTTCGCAGTACTGGCTACTTTATTACTGGCTTCGGTTTGTCCTGCCAAAGCGTAGGTCGCTGCTAATCGCCATTTGGCTTCGTTTGAAATTTCACTAAACTCACGTAATCTATTCATAGCTGCTAAATCTGGACTCCCCGCTAAAGCCAAAGTATATAATCGATAGGCTTGAGCTAAATCGGAATGATAGCTTTTATAACTAGG
>CALDCO010000146.1 GCA_937937185.1 uncultured Flavobacteriaceae bacterium | reverse complement strand
TGCTGTTTTCCAATTAATGTGACTCATTTTCATTTTTTTGGTGTATAAAAATACATAATTATGAGACAGGTTAAGTGCATTACTAAGCTTATAATTATTAAACTAATCTGGGAGAAACCTAAAAAACAGAAAATATATTTTTATAACTGAAGGGGTTTAAACTTTTTTTGATTTAAGTAAAAAATAGTGTTTTGCGTTTAGATATAGCAATTTTTTAATTGTTTAGCAGTGCTTCGGAAGTCATAAATCGTGAAATATAGGCGCAAAAAAAGCATTTTTTAGCGAATTGAAAAAAGTTTAAATCACTTCACTATATACTTTCCAAACATTTGCGTTATTCGCTAACTCATTAAAACGAATACGCTACATTTTTTTAGAAAAAAGAATGATACCAACCAAGCACAAAACTAAATTGATTGTGATATTCTGACATAAAGTAAGAATATTCCTTAAATAAGAACATATTAACTAATAAATGTGTTTTTTATCGATAAAAAAATCTCTTATTAGAATGAATAGCAATATACTAGGCATGCATAGTACTTTTGTGGTGTAATTAATAATCCCTTGAAAATATGATATTTACAAACTCAAAACTAAAAGAGATGGCAATTGTTAGCCATGAATTAGAAATTGGAAGGCTACACTTTTTAGAAAACATGGTGTTTTCAGAAATAAAAGAAGGAAAACATTTAAGTTTAAAAACAGCCAATGAATATTTAAGTTTAATAGCAGAGTTTTATGGAAGTACAAACTCTTTTGGTTTTGTTTCAAATCGAATAAATACCTTTTCTATCGAGGCTCTAGACTTCCCTAAGTTTACAAATATTTTAAAAAATTTAAAGGTATATGTTGCCATAAGTTATACTCATTTTGACAGAATGAATATTGAGATTGAAAGACAATTCTGTAAAATCCCTTATCTAGGGTTTGAAACCATAATAGACGCATATAATTATGTTAACGATTATTTAAGAAGAAATGCAACATTGATAGCATAGTCCCTATTTTAATAGTTAACATTACCTAAGTATTTATTTAATACTTTAAAGCTACTAACAGGCCTTCCCTTTAACCTAGTTAGTAGCTTTTAAATTTAAAGAAAGATGTTATGTTTTTTATATGACGCTTTGTTTAGAGTACTACTATTTTTATTGAAAATGTTCCAATTTTAAATGTTAAAAGCACACTTAAAGACTGAAAAACAGATATATTAGCTTTTAATCCCTAAAATTATTTAATACCGCATTTGATAACTATATTTGATCACCCTATAATCATATTATCATGACTATTAAAGACTCAAATTTAGCCTGCGAAATTGAAGACATTTACGTTTCCCACCTCGGTAATTTCTATTTTTTTAATAATTTTGTTGTAAGTGAAATACATGAAGGTGTAAACTTTACATGGGAAGCTGCTCAAAATGTAATGGAGGCTTGTAGAAAACATTACAAGAATAAGCCTGTTACTTATATTGATAACCACATAAATGAATATTCTATTCGTCCTCAAGACTGGAAAAAAATTGAGCGCTCAAAATTTATGTTAAAAGCTTACATCGCTGTTTGTTATAATAAGCGCAGTTGGTTAAATGCACTTCTTGTAAAAGCGTTTTTAAATACAAAATTTGAATATTACAATAATTTAGAAAATGCTATTAACCAGATAAAAGCGAATAATACTCAAACTTTAAGAATCGCTTAATAAAGACCAAGGTTTTTAATCCATAAACATTTATAAGACTAACACATTTTTGTCTCTAAAATTAAATAAGGTGAATGCCATCACTTTTTATTGCTATTAGCTTTTGTTTATACAGACTTCCTATTGCTTTTTTAAAATTCTTTTTACTCATTTGAAGCTTATTTTTAATCGCCTCGGGCGAGGATTTATCATTTAAAGCGATATGCTTTGAATTTGCGTTTAAGGCTTCTAAAATTAATGCGGCGTTAGGCTCTATATTTCGATAACCAACCTTTCCAATGCTAATGTCTATTTTATTACCTGGCCTAATTTTTTTAACGGTTCCTTTTAATTTATCGCCAACACTTAAATCTTGATAAATATTATCGGAATAAATTAATCCCGAATGGATATTATTTACAATAACATTCATTCCAAGCTCAGAAGGGTGAGATATTATAATATCAACTTCATCAAATTGGGTTACAGAAAGCTTAGTATTACTTAAAAATTTATTGGTTTTACTCGAAGCCACTAAGCGTTCACTAAATTCATCTAAGTAGCATCTCACTAAATACCAGCCTCCAGCTTTCATTGGAAATACCTGTTCTTTAAACGGGCAAAATAATTCTTTTACCAATCCAAAATCTAAAAAAGCACCATGTTTGGTCACTTCATTACAACGCAAAAGCGAGAATTCGCCAACAGTAATATAAGGTTTATCTGTAGTGGCTATAATACGTTCTTCATTATCTAAATAAATAAAAACGTTTAATTCATCATTAATATCAAAGACTTCAGGTACATATCGGTTTGGTAATAACACTTCATTACCGTCACTATCACCAAGAAACAAACCTGGTTCTGTATCTCTTAAAATTCTTAAGGTATTGTATTCACCAATTTTCATCATGTTCCAAAGGTAAAGGATGTCGTTTAAACTTTTTTAATTCAAGCGAAAAATAGTGCTTTTTTAAACCGTATCCACAATTAAGCTGCCCTATTAGAAGTTTTTATAGTTATGTAAACTAATCTTATAGTTTATAATGAAGTGATTTGAACTTTTTGAGTTTAAGTGAGAAATAGTGTTTTTGTGTTCAGATATAGCAGTTTTTAAGTTGCATAGCAGTGCTACGGAGATCAAAAATTGTAAAATAATGGACGCAAAAAAGCATTTTTTAGCAAATTTAAAAAAGTTTAAACCACTTCAATTAGTATGTCAATATATATAACCTCTAAAAGATGAAATAGTGAAGGTTTTTTATTTACTATGAATAGATTTTCATTATTTTTAAGACAATTTAGTAATTAAAACCTTTTATAACAGGATAAATATTAAGTGCATTTTAACTTTTTACTTTGTAAGATTTTAAAGTGATAATAGACCTAATTAAGGTGAATTAAATTATAAGACTTATGACTCATATCATTAAAGCAGTACTCTTTATTTTTTTAATAATACCATTTAAAAATAGTGACGCACAAGAGCGTACAAACCCTAAGCAACAAGACCAAGAACTAGGCAAAGTAAGCTGGTATCGTGATTATGATGAGGCCGTGGCTGCGGCAACTAAACAAAATAAATCTATTCTGATTTTATTTCAGGAAGTACCAGGCTGCGCCACTTGTCGAAACTACGGCCATAACGTACTAAGTAATCCTTTAATGACCGAGGCTATTGAGAACGAATTTATTCCTCTTGCAATTTTTAACAATAAGAAAGGTAAAGATCTTGAAATATTAAAAAAGTATAACGAACCCACTTGGAATAATCCTGTAGTACGAATCGTAAACAAAAATGGCCAAAATATTGTAAAACGATTGGCTAGAGATTACTCTGCTAAAGGCTTATACAAAGCCATGATAAATGCTTTAAAAGCTGAAGAAAAAGACATTCCAGAATATGTAAAAATATTAGGTCAAGAATTAACGATAAACTACAATAACCCTAATTTAAAAGAAACCCATTACAAAATGTATTGCTTTTGGACTGGTGAAAAACAATTAGGGTCTCAAGAAGGCGTGTTGTTAACTCAAGCGGGGTTTATGAATGGAGAAGTTGTAAAAGTAAAGTATGACGCTTCAAAAATTTCTAAAGAAAAACTCAATGCGTTTGCAAAGGCTAATAAAATGCAACCTGTACCATCTAGAAACAATTTTACCTGGGCAGAAAAAGATGAAGATTACTACCTACAGAATAGTCAATTAAAATACTTACCTTTAAGCAATGTTCAAAAAACAAAAATAAATAGCGCTTTAGGAAATCGTAAATCTCCATTACCTTACCTAAGCCCTAGACAAATAAAATGGTTAGCAAAAATAAAAACAAGTCGAAAAGAGATCTTGTTTAATAAGGATTTTACCGAATCTTGGAATAAATTGCTAAACTCATAGTTTTATCCTCCCTTTAAGAGTAAAAAAATCTTTTTAAAATTTATTATGCGTGCATAATAAATTTTATTATATTTGATTTACCTAAGACATAAGCTTAGCAAAAAGCGCATGAAAGATAAAACTATAGATTATATATTAAGGACCACCTGGCTAGCGGTTAACAAAATGTATAATGAAGAAGCTTCAAAATTTGGAACCACAATGGCTACAGGTTTCACCTTATTAAGTATCGATCCTGAAAAAGGCACCCCCTCTACCTCTCTTGGACCAATAATGGGCATGGAAGCCACCAGTTTATCGCGCATTCTAAAAAAAATGGAAGAACTGGGCTTAATTGAAAGAAAACCAAATCCAAATGATGGCAGAGGTGTTCTTATTCATTTAACTAAATTTGGGAGAGAAAAAAGAGAATATTCAAAAGATCGTGTCCTTATATTTAACGATACCATTAGAAAACATGTCACTGAAGAAAAATTAAAACACTTTTATGAAGTTGCAGATACTATTAATGAGTTAATTTCAAACAAAAAAATATATAATAAAAAACAAAATAGTTTAAAACAATAATGAGCAAACGTAGAATTAAGAAAATAGCAATAATTGGTTCCGGAATTATGGGAAGTGGTATTGCTTGTCATTTCGCCAATATTGGTGTAGATGTTTTATTACTTGACATTGTTCCTAGAGAACTTAACGACAAAGAAAAAGCTAAAGGCCTATCTTTAGAAAATAAAGTCGTAAGAAATAGATTAGTAAATGAGGCCCTTGCAGTTTCATTAAAATCTAAGCCCGCTCCTATTTATCATAAACGTTTTAAAAATCGAATAACCACTGGGAACCTTGAAGACGACATTGCTAAAGTAAAAGAAGTCGATTGGATTATGGAAGTCGTGGTAGAACGATTAGACATAAAAAAGCAAGTTTTTGAAAAGCTCGAAAAACATAGAACACCCGGTACATTAATTACTTCTAATACCTCTGGAATTCCTATAAAATTTATGAGTGAAGGGCGTAGTGAAGATTTTCAAAAGCACTTTTGTGGGACTCACTTTTTTAATCCCGCTCGTTATTTAAAATTATTTGAAATTATTCCTGGACCAAAAACTGAAGCCTCAGTTTTAGAATTCTTAAACAACTATGGCGAACAGTTTTTGGGAAAAACAGCCGTCGTAGCAAAAGATACTCCTGCTTTTATTGGCAACCGCATTGGCATCTTTAGCATTATGAGTTTATTTCATACCGTTAAAGAAATGGACTTAACCATTGAAGAAGTCGATAAATTATCAGGTCCCGTTATTGGACGACCTAAATCGGCAACTTTTAGAACTGTAGATGTGGTGGGTTTAGATACTTTAGTACACGTAGCAAATGGCATACGAGAAAATTGCCCTAAAGATGAACGTTTAGAATTGTTCCAGCTGCCAAGTTTTATTAATAAAATGGTAAAAAACAAATGGTTAGGAAGTAAAACAAAACAAGGGTTTTATAAAAAAAACATTTCGGCTGAAGGAAAAAAAGAAATTTTATCATTAGACTTAAAAACACTTAAATATAGAGAGCGGAAAAGCGCAAAATTCGCGACTTTAGAATTAACAAAAACAATCGATAAAGTTGCCGATCGTTTTAAGATTTTGGTAAAAGGAAAAGACAAAGCTGGTGAGTTTTATAGAAAGAGTTTTTCAGCATTATTTGCTTATGTATCCAACCGTATTCCTGAAATTACAGACGAGCTATATAAAATTGATGACGCCATGAAAGCTGGTTTTGGTTGGGAACATGGTCCTTTTCAAATATGGGATGCTATTGGTGTAGAAAACGGTATTGAAATGATGAAAGCAGAAGGTCTTAAACCAGCACCTTGGGTTAACGACATGCTAGCCTCTGGAAATACCTCTTTTTATAGTATAAAGGAAGGTGCTGCTTATACTTATGATATTCCCAAGAAAAAACAAGAAAAAATACCTGGGCAAGATGCTTTTATAATTTTAGATAATATTAGAAAAACAACTGAAGTTTATAAAAACTCTGGGGTTTCTGTTCAAGATCTTGGTGATGGTATTCTTAATGTAGAATTTCAATCTAAAATGAATACTATTGGTGGTGATGTTCTTGCTGGAATTAATCGCGCCATAGATATTGCTGAAAAAGATTTTTCAGGATTAATAGTTGGTAATCAAGGTCCAAACTTTTCTGTTGGTGCCAATATAGGTATGATTTTTATGATGGCCGCCGAACAAGAATATGACGAGTTAAACATGGCTATTAAATACTTCCAAGACACCATGATGCGCATGCGCTATTCGTCCATTCCAACCATTGCTGCACCACATGGCATGGCATTAGGAGGTGGTTGTGAAATTTCAATGCATGCAGATAAAGTCGTCGCAGCAGCCGAAACCTACATAGGGCTTGTAGAGTTTGGTGTGGGGGTTATTCCTGGTGGTGGTGGATCTAAAGAAATGGCCTTAAGAGCCTCAGATTCCTTTAGAAAAGGGGATGTACAACTTAATACATTACAAGAATACTTCTTAACCATTGGCATGGCTAAAGTCGCTACTTCAGCCTATGAAGCTTTCGATTTTGGAATCCTTCAGAAAGGAAAAGATACTGTTGTGGTTAATAAAGACCGACAAATTGCTGTTGCAAAACAACATGCAAAATTAATGGCAGAAATGGGCTATTCTCAACCTGTAAAAAGAAAAGACGTTAAAGTACTAGGCAAGCAAGCCTTAAGTATGTTTTTAGTAGGTACAGATGCTATGGAAGCTAGTAACTATATAAGTGAACACGACCATAAAATAGCTAACAAGCTAGCTTATGTAATGGCTGGTGGTGAATTATCTGAACCTTCTTTGGTGAGTGAGCAATATTTATTAGATCTAGAGCGCGAAGCCTTTTTATCGCTTTGTACAGAAAGAAAAACACTGGAACGTATTCAGCACATGCTAAAAACTGGAAAACCATTACGCAATTAAAACTTACTAAGCAATTTGCCTTTAGCGATTTGCTCTTGGCACATTTTGACAAATTAAATAAAAAGCTAATGGCCAAAAGCTAGAAGCGAAAAGCATAAAAAGAAATGAAACAAGCATATATAGTAAAAGCATATAGAACCGCCGTTGGTAAAGCACCAAAAGGGGTGTTCCGTTTTAAAAGAACAGATGAATTGGCAGCCGAAACCATAAAACACATAATGAAAGAGCTGCCCACTTTAGACCCAAAACGTATAGATGATGTTATCGTTGGCAATGCCATGCCTGAAGGGTCTCAGGGATTAAATATGGCACGTTTAATCTCATTAATGGGATTGGAAATTGTAGATGTGCCCGGAGTTACTGTTAATCGTTTTTGTTCTTCAGGTATTGAAACCATTGGTATGGCAACCGCAAAAATTCAAGCTGGTATGGCCGATTGTATTATTGCTGGAGGTGCAGAAAGTATGAGTGCAGTGCCTATGACAGGGTTTAAGCCTGAATTAAATTATGACGCGATAGTAAAAGCAGGTAATGAAGACTATTATTGGGGAATGGGAAATACAGCTGAAGCCGTAGCCAACCAATTTAAAGTCTCTAGAGAAGACCAAGATGAATTTGCGTTTAATTCGCACATGAAAGCTTTAAAGGCTCAGGCTGAAAATCGTTTTCAAGATCAAATCGTTCCTATTGAAATAGAACAAACCTATATCGACGAAAATGGTAAAAAAGCAGTAAAAAAATATACCGTAACTAAAGACGAAGGGCCTCGAAAAGGCACCAATAAAAAAGTACTAGCGGGATTACGCCCTGTGTTCGCACAAGGCGGAAGTGTTACGGCTGGAAACTCCTCGCAAATGAGTGATGGTGCTGCTTTTGTAATGGTCATGAGCGAAGACTTAGTTAAAGAGCTTAACTTAGAACCAATTGCTAGGCTAGTAAATTATGCAGCGGCTGGTGTAGAGCCACGTATTATGGGAATTGGTCCTGTAAAAGCGGTTCCTAAAGCCTTAAAACAGGCGGGGTTAAAACAAAAAGACCTCTCACTAATAGAGTTAAATGAAGCTTTTGCTTCTCAATCTTTAGCAGTTATTAGAGAATTAGACCTAAATAATGATATTGTTAATGTAAACGGAGGGGCCATTGCATTAGGACATCCATTAGGGTGTACAGGCGCCAAATTATCAGTACAATTATTCGATGAAATGAGAAAGCAGAACATGCAAGGAAAGTATGGTGCTGTAACCATGTGTGTAGGAACAGGTCAAGGCGCTTGTGGAATTTTTGAGTTTTTAAATTAAAAAAAGTTTTTGTCCAGTCGAGCGCAGTCGAGATCTATTATTTGACCGGATAGTTTAATAAATGGTTCTCGACTTTACTCGAACAGACAATTTAATTTTATAGTATTATGGCAACAGAAGAAAACGAATTATTAAGAGGAGGTCAATTCCTTGTAAAAGAAACAAAATGTGAACATGTATTCACGCCAGAAGATTTTACCGAAGAGCAGCAAATGATGAAAGAAGCGGTAATAGAATTTAACGATCGTGAAATCATCCCGCACAGAGCTCGCTTTGAAGCCAAAGATTATGCGCTTACCGAGGCGTGTATGAAAAAAGCTGGAGAACTAGGTTTTTTAGGGGTTGCTGTTCCTGAGGAATATGGAGGTTTAGAAATGGGATTCGTTTCAACCATGCTAACTTGTGATTATATTTCTAGTGGTACTGGTTCTTTCAGTACTGCTTTTGGTGCACATACAGGTATTGGCACCATGCCAATTACATTGTATGGCAACGATGAACAAAAGAAAAAATACGTTCCAAAATTAGCCACAGGCGAATGGTTTGGTGCCTACTGTTTAACCGAGCCTAGCGCTGGTAGTGATGCCAACTCTGGTAAAACAACTGCAGAACTTTCTAAAGATGGGAAAACTTATAAAATTAACGGACAAAAAATGTGGATTTCCAATGCTGGGTTTTGTCAGGTATTTATTGTTTTCGCTCGAATTGAAGACGATAAAAACATTACAGGATTTATTGTAGAAAATAACCCCGAAAATGGTATTACATTAGGAGAAGAAGAGCATAAATTAGGAATTCGCGCCTCCTCTACTCGACAAGTATTCTTTAACGATTGTATTGTTCCTGTAGGAAATATGTTATCTGAAAGAGGTAATGGGTTTAAAATTGCAATGAATGCCCTTAATGTAGGGCGTATTAAATTAGCGGCCGCTTGCTTAGATTCCCAAAGACGAATTATTTCGAATAGTGTGAAATATGCAAATGAACGTAAGCAATTTAAAACACCTATTTCTGATTTCGGTGCCATTAAAGTAAAATTAGCAGAAATGGCTACCAGTGCTTATGCCGGAGAATCTGCCTGTTATAGAGCCGCAAAAAATATAGAAGATAGAATTGCTATTCGACAAGCTTCAGGAAACTCACACCAAGAAGCAGAACTAAAAGGTGTAGAAGAGTATGCGATTGAATGCTCCATTTTAAAAGTAGCAGTTTCTGAAGATGTACAAAATTGTTCCGATGAAGGCATACAAATATTTGGAGGCATGGGATTCTCTGAGGAAACGCCTATGGAAGCCGCCTGGAGAGATGCCCGTATCGCGCGTATTTATGAAGGTACAAATGAAATTAATCGCATGCTATGTGTAGGCATGTTAGTAAAGAAAGCAATGAAAGGCCACGTCGATTTATTAGGTCCAGCAACCGCAGTTGCTAATGAGTTATTAGGCATTCCTTCTTTTGAAACACCAGATTATTCTGAGTTATTTTCTGAAGAAAAATTAATGATCGCCAAACTTAAGAAAACATTTTTAATGGTCGCTGGTGCTGCCGTTAAAAAGTTTGGTCCAGAATTAGAAGACCAACAACAATTACTCATTGCTGCGGCTGATATCTTAATTGAAATTTATATGGCTGAATCTGCAATTCTTAGAACAGAGAAAAATGCGAAACGTTTTGGAGAAGATTCGCAATCGGTGCAAATTGCAATGTCTAAATTATACTTATACCATGCTGTAGATATTATTGAAGAAAAAGGTAAAGAAAGTATCATTTCATTTGCTGAAGGAGACGAGCAAAAAATGATGTTAATGGGGCTTAAACGCTTTACTAAATATGCTAATTACCCAGACATAGTAGATTTACGTAATGAAATTGCAGAAAAAGTTAAAACAGAAAATAAGTATTGTTTTTAAATTCGTTATTTGGTAAACTGTTCTCGATAAATTTTTTTCTATTTCTTTACGAAAAATACTCGAACTTGAAGATGGTTTTCATTTATTAGATTCACTATAAACCATACGCGTCGCTTCGTGAATTTACGGGGCATAGTGGCGTAAATTTGTATCGAGAAGGCATTGTGATCAAACTATTCTCGATACATTTTTCTCTATTTCCTTACGAAAAACACCACTCTTGATCTGTTTTATATATTATCGTATTTCAACCAATTAATACTAAAAAGACATTTGTCATTTATCACTGTTTCGAACTGATAGAAAAATTGCTTTAAAATACTCATTGATAAGTAGCTAATATCATTTTTTGTTATGGCCTACGAAAGTTTGACGTAAAATTTGAAGTGAAGACGCTGTAG
>CALDCO010000145.1 GCA_937937185.1 uncultured Flavobacteriaceae bacterium | reverse complement strand
CACTAACACCTCCGTTAGAATATCCCAATGATAAACTATAGCTAGTTTCCTCATCTCCAGAATCATAAAAATACTCTGTTAATAAAGAAGTATTATAATCATCAGGATACCCATTTACAGAGCGATTAATTGCTCCAGGGTTTAAATTCCACCCCAAACCCGTCCACGAGGCTTCTTGATCCATAGCTATTCCTGCGTGATACGCCAAGGCTATAGGATAACCCCCTTCTGGCGACGGTACATTTAACAAGGGCAGAACATATGTAAAATCGCCAGTAGAAAGATTTACCATATCGGTCGCATCGACGGGTTCAAAACTAGCAGCTTCTGGCGCATTTGGTCCTTGCGAAAAAGCCGTATTACTCATTAATAAACCTAAAGTAAAAAAGGCGACTACTGTTTTTTTGAAGTGTTGTAATTTGGTCATTTATTTATGGATTAAATGATAATTGCGGTTCGTTTTCTAATTGTTTTGTATCTATTTTAAATTTTACTTCGCCGGTGTAAAACCCTAGGTCTTCAATAGTAAAATTTAATGTTTCTTCTTTTAATGCGTTTTCGTCTCTTGGGTACACAAACATAATGGTTGTAGCTTTACTCATGCCGTACATGCGGGGGTAAATAAAATCGGCTAGCGCTATGGTGTCTTTGCTTTTTGTGTATAAATGTACTTTCTCGTTCATGCCAAATGCCAACTGGTTTACTAGAGCACCAAACTCATTTTTATTACCCGCTTTGGCATTTAATAATTCTTGGTTGTTTTGAGACATGCTTAAATTAAAATACAGGTATTTGTTATATTTTTCTCTAAGGGTTGTAACGGCACTGTCTGTTATAGTTTCTGCGAGTTCTTGATTTACCAATAAATCGGTTGGGCGGTACATTAAGGTATAATCGATACCATTTATGGTTTTGCTCTGTGTGTATCCGTTCTCTGGGGCTTTTACATAAGCTAATAAATTGGTCTCGTTAGAGAATGTGTTGTTAGTACAGCTCATGGAAATTAGTAACAGGACATACCCTATTGCCTCTTTTTGCCTGCGTTTAATGCGGCCTGAGATGCTTTTTAAGTGATGATATGTTGGTTTAATAAAATTCAATTTTTCTTTTCACTATTTTTTCCTGGTAATACTTCATCAACTACCAGTATGGGGTTCAATAATTCTTCAACGCCTAAAAGTTTTGCTAACAACTGAGAATCATATAATATATCGGACTCTTTGTTTATGAGCTTTTTTAAATCTTCTAAATCGTTTATTTTGGGCCATTGTTTTTTAGGAGTTGCTCTTTTTTTTTGGGTTTGTTTTTCTAGTTTAATAGGATCTAAAATATCTTCATTAGGCTCTGTTATTGCTAAGCTTTCATCATTTTCTTCCAGCAACTCTATTCCTTGAGTTTTAGCTTCCCATTTATAGATTTTATCTAAAACTTTATTATTAACTGATGCTTGAGATAACAACATTTTTTTACCAATGTCACTTTTGTAAAAAAGGATTAAAGATTCGATCTCTTTCTTGGAATATTCCTTTTCATAAACCTTAGAAAGTGTTGTTTTTAGTTCTGCAACCTGAGTTTTAATTTTTAAACTGTCTAAACTAAAAACATTAACGCTTCTCGTAATTTGCTCTATTTTTTTACCGTGCAACAGGTCTACTAGTTTAGTAGTATTAATATTTTGAGTAAACCCAAGTTGCATACTAAAACAGAGTAAAATAAAACATGTTTTTTTCATAGATTTATGCATAAAATCTTTCCTTTTTTAATTTTTATTTAATCTTTCTACTAGAGTCTCTAATTTTGAAAGTCGATTTTCTAATTTTTGATTTGCCTTTTTAGCGGTTTTTAATTCTTTTTCTTGTTGGATGGTATATAGTGTTAATTCCTCTATTTTCTGTAGGAGCTTGGCATTCATGTTCCCTAATAGGATACCTTCTTTCTCCACTAATTTTGCAGATGGAATATTAGGTAAATGACCGTTTTTAGAGATGAAGTTTTCTACTTCACTAAGTGTTGGCAGGTCATAACTTGTAGTAAATACATAATCGGGCCAAGCTGCATATAATTGTACTTTAACTTCTTCGGTAATCATTTTCCCTTTAACAGCGAAAGCATAACCCGAAGGTATTACATTAGTGTTTACTCCTAATTGGTTGGCTGTAAAATCACCATAAATTAAAGGTATAGTTGTACTTGAATTATCTATATAGAGTTTATTGTTACCTGTTTCATTATAACCACTACCATAACCTATAAAAACGTTGTTGCTACCTGTACTTAGCTGTCCAGCAGCTCTTCCTATTATCGTATTTTGACTACCAACATTATTATGACCAGCAGCTCTTCCTATAAATGTATTATTTGACCCAGTACTAGTGTAGCCAGCTAAACGCCCTATATAGGTGTTGTAAGAACCTTCTTCATTATTAGAGCCACTATCTCTGCCTATATAAGTATTTTCTATACCTCCTTTATTTTTATATCCTGACTTATAACCAATAAATGTATTAGATGCTCCAGATACATTACTATAACCTGCTCCAGAACCTAAAACAGTATTAGCCACACCTGTAGTATTAGCAAATCCAGCATATCTTCCCACAAATGTGTTATGGCTTGCTGTATTATATCTGCCAGCGAATGCACCTATAAATGTATTATAGTGGCCTTGGATATTATAGCGACCTGCCTCACGACCGTAATATGAATTTTCCTTTCCTGTTTCATTGAAGTATCCAGAGAGATAACCAGAGAAATTATTGGAACTTCCTTCTTTATTTAAATAGCCAGCATAGTATCCAACAAATGTATTAGCAGAACCTTCTAGATTAAAATAGCCAGCGCCACTCCCTATAAATGTGAGACCACTAGTTTCTTCATTAGAAAATCCAGCTCTTCGCCCTATAAAAGTATTATGATTTCCAGTATTGTTAACTCCTGCATTGTAACCTAAATGAGTATTGTAACTTCCATTTAAATTATGATAACCTGAAGAATATCCCATAAATGTATTTTGTTGACCTGTATTTAGTAAACCTGTTCCCGAGCCATAAAAAACATTATAGTTACCTCCAGACCCCGAGTTTACACCCGTACTTAATGTACCTGTTGCTGTTGTTGTTGAGTTAATTGTGGTTTGCGCTATTGAAAAATTAGTAACTAATAGTGTTATTACAATATAGTTAAATTGTCTCATCATATTTTTATTAATTAATTATTATAACTTTTTATTACTTTAAGCTAATTACGTTAATTCAAAATCGTACATGTACATTATTACTAAGTTTAAACTCTGGAAAGCACTGCTTTTAAGCGTGGCTTATTTATTGTACTACCTAAATACCTGTAAAAATACATAGTGTAAATCGTATGGTTTTCATTTTAAAAAATCAGGTTAAATGTTTTATTTTCTTGTATCATTTTTTTTGAAGGACAAATCCCTTTTTTTAATTAGTTTTTGTTTTCTAATTTGTCCAGTCTTACTTGTAACTCAAGCAGTTTCTTGTTTAATACTTCTAGTTCAGTAATTTTCTTTTCTTGCTGAATAGTATATAGTGTTAACTCCTCTATTTTTTGTAATAGTTTGGCATTCATTTCTCCCAAGAAAACACCATTTTCTTCGACTTCTTTGGCACTAGGAATGTCTTTTAAATGGCCTTTTTGTTTGATATGAGTTTCTACTTCTAGCAAGGTTGGTAATTTATAATTGTCGTAAAAGACGTAGTCGGGCCATGCCGCATATAATTGTACTTTCACCTCTTCGGTAATCATCTTTCCTTTAACTGCAAATGCGTAACCATTGGGAATTGTATTGGTGTTCACGCCTAATTGGTTAGCTGCAAAATCACCATAAATTAATGGCGTTGCTGTGCCTGAATTATCTACATAGAGTTTATCACTACCTAATTCAAAAAAACCAGCATCATTACCTATAAAAACATTTCTTGATCCTGTTGTAGACCTGTGACCAGCCGCTCTCCCTAAAAACGTGTTGTTTTTTCCCGTTGTGTTAAAATACCCACTATACATTCCTATAAAAGTATTGCGGTCTCCTTCTAAATTATTGTAACCAGAATAGGATCCTAAGTAGGTATTCTCTCCTCCATTTACATTCGAATAGCCTGAAGCGTAACCTAAATAAGTATTGTGATTTCCTTCTTCATTTTTATACCCTGAAGCATTCCCCATAAATACATTAGCTAATCCAGAAGTATTGGAAAATCCAGATAATCTACCTGTGAAAGTATTACCACTTGAAGTGGTGTGATATCCTGCAGATCTCCCAACAAACGTATTATAACTTCCTGTTTTATTCTTTCTGCCTGTATCAAACCCTATATAAGTATTTTCTTTCCCAGTTTCATTTCTATAACCAGAAGCATAACCTAGAAATGTATTGGCATGTCCTGTTGTGCTAGAAAAACCAGAAGCATAACCAATAAAAGTATTGGCATTTGCAGTGGTATTATAATGACCCGAATTACCACCGATAAAAACATTGGATTCTCCTTCTGTATTTGAATAACCAGATGACCTTCCTACAAAAGTATTATTAGATTTTGTACTATTTCTTCCTGATAAATACCCAATAAATGTATTTCTAATTCCAGTATTATTTAAATAACCAGCACCAAACCCTAAAAAAGAATTTTGAGTTCCCGTAGAATTAAATCTCCCAGAAGAGCTTCCATAAAATGTATTATCATTTCCACCAACTCCAGAGTTTACACCTGTACTTATCGTATTTATACCACTGGCAGAAGAATTAATTGTGGTTGTTTGTCCTATACCATAATTAGTGAATAATGCTATTACTAGTACTGTGATTAATTTAAAGTGCTTCATAGTGTTTTGTCTTAGAAATCAATAAGTTTATGATTTTTTGATTAATTTTAGTTAGCGTATTTTTATTATTTCCCGTCAAACTCAGCATTCAACCCTTCCAAAACATCATTGGTTAAATCGGCAGCTTCTGAGGCATACATAATATTCCCCGAGCCACTTGCTCCATAAATAATGTTATAGCCTTTCTTTTTACCATAGTCTTTAACGTAATCGTTAATGTCATTAATGACGGTTTGTGTGGCTTTTTTATCTTCTTCTTGAATTTGCTTTTGAATGGCTTGTTGGTAATTATTTATTTGTTGTTGCTTGTTCCCTAAGAGTTCTTGTTTGAGTTGTAATTCTTTTTTACTCATTTTAGCACGCTCTTTTTCATAAGTTTTTAACTCATTTTGCCAATCGGTCATTAAACTATCTACATTGGCGTTTAAAGTTTTTGCTTTCGTTTCAAATTCTGCGCGAACGATCTTTGTACGCTTGTAACCATCAAGTAATTTGTTAACGTCTACATAGACTTGTTCAGAACCTGATTTTAAGTAAAAAAAAGAGAAAACACTCAGCAGTATAGCGAGTATTGATAAGGGAGTTGCGAGTTTATTCATTAATTTAGTTATAATTGGATTAATT
>CALDCO010000144.1 GCA_937937185.1 uncultured Flavobacteriaceae bacterium | reverse complement strand
GAATACCTTAGCCGAAAACGTCTCTCGTTTGCAGGCCGAATCCTTAAAATTTTTAGGCGGCTTTAGTGATCCATTACCTTGGAACATGGAAACAGCCGTAAAGATTCCTGATTTAAAAGAAGATCAAAATCAACAACCTTACGTTACCGATTTTAATTTTGAAGACACCAAAACCGGAGCGTATAGCGGCCTCTACCATTGGTTTGGGCTAGAGCCAGTTGGCGATGAGCGTACAAGTTTAACATTTAGTGTGTTTATACCAGCAGACGGGACAGACAAATTTTATTATTATAATCATGCTTCCAAAAAACAAGGCTATGCAGGAGTATCAGCCATGCCTTTAAAGGTTATAGAATCTAGAAAGGAATACGACTGGTCGGTTAATAAACCCGTAGAGTTTAGGCCTTATATAAAAAATATCGCAGGAAGAAAACGCCTGTTTTTTCTGGGAACCATTTCTGCAATAAGAGAAGGTAGTGATAATTTTGATGGCTCGGCTACGCCAGATTTAGCGCTAATCGATAGTGAATATAGAGACGTCGTTTGGATTGATGCCAAACATCCTAGCCAATGGGAAAAAACAGTTTACGACCAGCTTAATGAAGCTTGGCGTTCTAGTGAAGGCATTGGTAAGTATTTTGTTGAAGAGACTAAAGTAATTGATGGAAATGATACAACTACTTCTAATACCGTAATACATCCCCAAAAAACAATGGATTCCTTAAATAATAAAGAGATCCAGAAATTTCAAAGTAAAATAGATTCTATAAAACGCTTAAGAGAAAATGAAGAAATTCAAAAATTACAACGGAAGATAGATTCTATAAAAGCGCTATAGGTGATTTATGTTATTTAATAAATAATGAAAATGGGCCGCAAAAAAGATTTAAAACAGAACTCCTTAAGGAGATATTCCAAAAAGTTAGATTGGCTTAATATTGGTATAAATCCCAAATGTATAATAAGTCTTTATAACAAAAACCCTTTAAATGACCTTCGAATTACCAGTCAAAAATTGCAAATTAGTTTTTAAACTTAAAAATCTATCTTTTTTTACTAACAAAATCCTATCTAACTATTTCATAAAAAATCTGGTTGTAAAGTATTAAATGTATCAATATTCTCTGCGCCAGAAGAAATATTCAGTACTTTAGTTTTTACACCAAGAAAACTATTACCAATAATTGTACAATGATGTGTTCCTGCTTCAAGGCTTATTCCAAAAGTGCCATTAATACCAGTCGGATTATCAAGCTTATTATTGTTGCCCATAGCGATGGTGTTGTTTGAAATATTTACTGCGTGAGATGATTTGATTTTAATAACTGGATGATTTTCTCCTTGAGGCTTTAGTATTGAAGCTATCCAATTATTAGTGAGCATAAAAGCATCTGTCTCAAAAATATCAATAGCAATATCAACAGAAAGATCAATAATGCAATTTGTAATATTTAAAGAGAGTATTCCTTCTGAATATACCCCGTACGAACCACTAGCTATAAGCGTATTAGTAATCATAAGACCCTCAGCTCTTGTCACTTCAGGATCTCTTATAATTGCAATAGAAAACACTTTAGATTCTATATGGCTATTGGAGATTTTATTATTTACACATTTTCCAAAAAATCTAATTCCTTGAGATATAAGAGAAGTGTCTTGGTCAGGATTCATTAGTGTTTTAATGTTATTTAAAACACTGTTAGTCACATGTTTAAGTTCGATTCCAACAGTGCAATTCTGAACTATAATAGATTCAAAAGTTAATCTATGAATTTGGGTTAAGTTTAATGTATCGTCTACAATTTCTTTTTTACCAGATGCATATATCCCAGTATGACCAGTTCCATAAATAGTTAAATTTTTAATTGTAACATTTGGACTAGTAATTATAAAACCAATACAATTTTGAGGTTTAAAAAAAGTGCTATTTTCGTCTTCCCCAATAATTGTAATATTATGATTTATATATATTGGTTTGTTCACTTTATAGTTTCCTTTAGGAAAAAAAATTGCTCTACCCGGATTGTCGGTAATTGCTTTTTGAATTGCATCAGAGTTATCAAAAGAATCATTTCCATTAGCTCCATATGTTGGATCTGTAATATTTACATATTGAGAATAAGACAGGGAAGTTATTAGAAATAAGGTAATTAATAAAGTAAATCTCATAATTTAGTAAATTAAATTTAAGTGAATTGAATGTAACTGTATTTACCCAATTGGATATTTTTTTTTGTTATTATCAAACATAGTGAATTATTGATTAGATATCAATTATTTGTTATAGGAAACTCCATTTTTATATTACTTCGTTTATAAGGCGAATTTTCTTCAACAGGGATTTCTTTAAAACCAAATTTCCGATAAATATAAATGGCATTTTCTAAAATAGTATTCGAGTAGAGGAGTAGCCTTTTAAATTTTTTTGTTTTAGCAAAATCGATACAATGTTGCATCAATTGTTGTCCAATTTTATGACCACGATGCTTAGGAGAAACGGCCATTTTAGTGAGCTCAAAACCCGCTTCATTTTTAAGTGGCATTAAGGCGACAGTGCCAACAACTTCATGGTTTAACATAGCGAAAAATATATACCCTTCTTTATTAATAATATAAGTTTCGGGTTTGCTTAATACTTCTTCATCGAAGGGCTCTACATAAAAATATGTTTTTAGCCATTCAATATTTAAATCGTAAAAAGTACTCGCGTATTTTTTATCAAAAGGAATAATTTTTATAGCCATAGTCTTAAGATGCGTTCTGAACTCATCTTTACTTTTTGTTTTTAACCGAAAATGAAATGAAATTTGACCAAATAAGGCACTTTTTGATATTCATAGCAGCGCTACGAATGAGAAAAGTAACAAAATTAGGGTGAATTTCAGTCATTTTTTAGGAAAAAGTAAAAGTCAATATGAGTTCCATAGTAAAAATAAAATTTATCTAGAATTAGCTCTAATAAAATCGGTAATTAAATAAGCGATTAGTTTTCCAATTTGCAGTTCATTTTTTTTGGTAGCTATAGCCTCACAAATATGTAAATAGGTGGCATTTTTATGCTGACCAAAATAGTGAATAAACTGCCTTGCTTTTTCAACAGAAAACCCACTAGGGGTTTGGGCACTACTTTTAATATTTACAATGGCGTCACAATCGATCTCAATTCCAAACGGTTTTTTATTAATATGTTTTGAGGCACGTAGTAATTCCTCATTAAAATCTCGACTATTTCTCACCATCAATTCTTCATAAGTATTGTAGCTTAATCTTTTTTCGGAATCAAACCGATCAAAAATATATGATGGTGTGTAATTTTCGTGCAGACCAAAAACAAAATAGTGATCTAAAAACCCTTCAGCATAGGCATAGCTAAAACCATTGCCACTATGCCTTCCTTCTAATGCTCTAAA